>CALVQO010000026.1 GCA_944358145.1 uncultured Bacilli bacterium
ATTTATGGGAAAGTTAAATAAGAGTATTAAAAATAGACGCGTCCCCCTCAAAGTAGCGCGTCTACCTATTCCGCCATCCCTGCATGACTTAATTATAAATCAAAATTGAAAAAAAGGAAAGATCTTGATAGAAATTTAATCAAAATTATGATTAATATATATGATAATGTCTTAAGTATTAGTGATTGATTATGTCTCGAAACTAACATATAATATGTCGTTTGAGGTGACATAATTAGGAAAGGTTAAATTAAGAATGAATGAATTAAAAAATATGAAATTATCAAGGAATTAGTTGATACTCAGTTTATTTATACGGCAAATTAATCATTTAATACACATTTATATAAATGCCAATCCGGATTTGCACATGGTAACCACAGTAAAAAGCCTATTACAATCCTAGATGAACAAATTTCTGATAATATCCTACTATTTTATATTACTAAATATCAAAGCTTTAATTTTAGCTATTAAGTTTAAATTTAAGTTCTCGTTAGTTGTCAGTGCTAATATAAAAATGTAGGATTATGGCAATATAAGCATGTAGGAAAACCAACATTTTATATTGATATTAACATTATTTACAGCATAAACAAAAGATTAAAGAAAAGATCTCCTGTTTTTGTGTAAATAAGTAAGTAAAAGTTGATGATAGTTTTAAGAGAAAATTTGTTATATAGAAAAGTAATGATGAATGTGACTATAAATGTTAATATAGAAACTGATAAATATGTCAAAGTTAAGAGTTGATAGTTTATCAGTTTTTTTGTATCTTTTGATATACTTATAATATCTCAACATAAGAAGGGGTTGAAGTAAGTATGAGAAAAGATATAACAGTAGAAAATTAAAATTAGAGGAACAAAAGTGAGTAAAACACAACTTGCTAGACAATTCAATTGTTGTTGGGAAATAAGCGATAGAAGGTTAAACCCCAAAAAGTATCAAAAAGATAAAAAAGAAAGAAGAAAAATTAAATGCACAAGTAAGAAAAATAAATACCGAAAATATGAATTTAAAAAATGAAGTATAATTATTAAAAAGAGAAATCGCAAGATTACAAGCAATTGTAAATTTAGATGGAACAGTATCAGGATTATTAACAAGTATGACGCTAATTGGCAAGAAAAAAAAGTAATACCTAATTTTGAACTGAACTCCAAAAGTTAGATAGTTTATTAATAGTTTCTAATTAGAGGATTGGAGTGTGTAAGGAATTCTGTGTAAATAAGAATTCTCTCTGATAAGAAATCTTAAAATAATGTTCCTTTTGTTATTTTCATAGTAACATATATTTTGCAGTTTTCAAAGATCTAAATTCTTCTTAGTTGTATCATTTCTTATAATTTGTTTTTGATGTCGTTTTATCATATTTAGAATATCTCATCGATTCATCAAATTCGGCATTCATCTCTTGTAATGCCCCTTTAAACATATCTTTTAAAGTAATTGATAAATCCTGAGCTGTTTCTATTTTATAATTTCCCTTTAATAATTCTAATATTTCTTTTCCTTTATTTTCTTTCATTTAAAAATCTCTCAATTTCTTTTATTTTATCATAGAGAGATTTCTATTTACACAATTTTATTTATAGACTTGTAACTTTTTTTTCAAATTTATTATCAGTTATTTTGTGTTCTGCACACTATTTAACAATTAACCAAAAATCAAGTTTTTCTAACATTCTTATTATGGAATCAGAAAAATCTTCATTTTTTTATTTTAGATTATCTTTAATTTTTCCCTGACAATAAATTATATCTCGACTTTATATTCCACTTGTTATAAATTTAAAGCTTTGTTTTAAATAATCGAAGAATCCTGCTGCTTCAATATTTTCTTTAACAATTACTTCTGCTTCATCGATAATGTTACCATTACTATCAATAATCTCAGCTGTACCTACTATTGTACCTGCTTTTACTGGTGAAGTAATTTTATCTACTTTAATATTAAAAGTGTAATCTCCTGGTTTTTCTGTTATATTTAATATTTCTGTTGCATCTTCTTTTAAATAAATATCTACTTCTTCTATTTTTCCTTTTTCTACTGGAACTTTACCTAGTACTTTATCTTTGCTATAAATCACATTATTTTTAAATGAGTTAAATCCATATGATAAAAGAGTTGATGTATCACTACTTCTTTCCTCAGCACTTGGAGATTTCATAACTACACTAATTAAACGTAGATCAATTTTTTTTGCTGTTGCAGTTAAGCAATAACCGGCATCTGTAGTATATCCTGTTTTTAAGCCATCTACGCCATCATAAAATCTGACTAATCTATTGGTATTAACTAACCATACTTGGGAGCCATCTGGTTTAGTTAAATAATCTTCATAAATTGATGTATATTTTAAAATATCTTCATGCTTCAATAATTCTTTTGCCATTAAGGCCATATCATAAGCTGTGGAATAATGATTTTCATTATCTAAACCATGGGGATTAGCAAAATGTGTATTTTTTAGGCCAAGTTCTTTAGCACGTTTATTCATTAGTTCCACAAAAGCATCTACACTTCCACTTATTTTTTCAGCCATAGCTACAACAGCATCATTTGCACTGGCTATAGCAATACATTTTAATAAATCATTTACTGTATATTCTTCTTGTGCTTGTAAAAATACTTGAGATCCTCCCATTCCACTAGCATTTTCACTAATTAATACTTTATCTTCATAGGCTAAATTTCCTTGTTCAATATTTTCCATAATTAAAAGCATACTCATAATTTTCGTCATACTTGCCATGGGAAGTTGTTCATCAATGTTTTTTTCATATAAAATTTTACCACTTTCTGCATCCATTAATATTGCACTTTCACTGCTTAAATTCAAGGAATCTCCTTCAGCTTTTACTACGGGAATAAAACAAGAAAAGGCAAGTATCACTATTAATATTTTTTTCAAAACTAACACCTCTAGTAAAGAGTACGCTAAAGCTGTTAATTTATGACACAAAAGTTCTTTTTAAATATAGAGGATTAATTTCGTAATATTCTTGCATGCGATATTCAAAAGCCTCTAAAAATATTTCTATTAAATTTCGTTCTTCTATAGTAGGTAATCTTCTTTCTTTGGTGATTAATAAAATAATTTTATTTAAATGATAGAAAATATCGGGAGCATAATCATCAATTAAGTGTAAATAACTATGGGCGATTCTAGTTAGCACTATACCATTTTCTATTGTCTTTTTGGTTGGAAAGCCTAAAAGATTTAAATCTTCTACTTTAATAATATGGTGATAAGTTACTTTGTTATCTTTACTTGCTTCAAAATTTAAAATATCTACATTATTTAGCATATATGTATCATATAGATATTTCATCACCATACTTTTGCTATCGCAATATTTTCTTTTCATTTAAATTCCCCTATCTCAGTCTTCTTTTGTAATGATAAATTTACTTGCTAAATTATATTTATCTCTGTTTTTAATATAGAAGTATCCTAAGATAGAATATGTTGTTGCGCCAATAAAATTGACAAATAAATCTTCCATTGTATCATTTAACCCAATATCTAAATAACCACCATTTATTGTTCTAATCTCGTTGTTATTGGAATCATATAAAACTGTTTTATCAATATCTTTTATTTTTACTGCTTTATTGCTCTTATTGGGATCAAATTCTATTGATGTTATTGTCGTAATAATTTTGTCTTTTTGCATATCTACTAAAGTCGTTTTATCAGCTGCATATTCAAAAAATTCCCAACATACACCGATGGTCATGCTGAAGCAGAAAGATGCTAAAGCTACATATAATGGGGATAAATTTATTTTTTTACTATTGTTATTTAATAAATCAATTAAAGATAAACCGATCGCTGCACATAAAAAGCCATTAAGAGTATGAAGCATTAAATCCCAATTAGCTATATGACCATAAAAATTGTATATTTCACCAAGAATTTCAGCAGCAAAAATAAAGATATAAATGATTACTTCTAAGGTGTTGGGTAATGTTATTTTTAATTTTCTTTGAATAATGATTGGTAACAAAAGTAAAAATAAGGATAAGATACATAGTAAAGCACTATCTAAATGTCCTAATATAATTTGCCTGATTAAACATAATATAACTAAAAAACGCAAGATAAAATATACTAATAGACTACTTTTCTTTGCTTTTTTATATTCACTCTTTAACTCATCAACTATTTTTGACATACTACTCTCCTATTTTTTAACTACATTTCTAATATCTTCACCATATAATTTTAATATATTCTTATTTTCTTTAAATGTTATTTTATTTATTCCTTGTCGGTATTTTATTTCCTTTATCTCCTCTAAATTCAAATCAAATACTACTTCTAAATTTTCAGGTATATTGACTAATCGGGAAGCTAAAAAGTCATTATACTCTAATTCTTTATTTACGTCTTTTAATAATACTAGTCTTTTGGTTGTAAGAAATAGTGTTAAAACATATTTGTTTTCATTGGCTTCTATTTCAATGTTTTCTAGTACTTTTACTAATTCTTCATTACTTCCTAATTTAAAGTTTTTCATTAGCTATACTCCTTAAATATATTTTAGCATAACTTTTAAAAGATAGAAATAGTTTTTTTGATAAAAATGAACTCTTTATTACAATATATTATATAAACTTAGGTATATTAAAACTCGAATTTTAACATTCGAGTTTAATATCAAAACTGGTGGCTCCAGCGGGAATTGAACCAGCGACACAAGGATTTTCAGTCCTCTGCTCTACCGACTGAGCTATGAAGCCAAAAAAATGGCGGTTCGTACGGGATTCGAACCCGTGATCTTCTGCGTGACAGGCAGACGTCATAGGCCTCTAGACTAACGAACCATATGGTTGCGGGAGAAGGATTTGAACCAACGACCTTCGGGTTATGAGCCCGACGAGCTACCAGACTGCTCCATCCCGCGATGTAAAATTAAGTGGCGGAGGAAAAGGGATTCGAACCCCTGCGCCGATTGCTCGACCTCCCGGTTTTCAAGACCGGTCCCTTCAACCAGACTTGGGTATTCCTCCATATTTTCCCGGTCAACAAAGCAATTATAGCAAAGATATTTTAGCATGTCAACCATATTTCTTCAATTTTTTAACTTCTTAATATTAATATAAGCGTATTTTTTAAAATATTTCATAAAAAATACCTAATTTTTGAAAAAAAGACTTGAAAAAGATAAAAAAACATATTATACTTAAGAAGTCTTATTCATTAAGACAAGTGCCTGCCCAAGTGGCGGAATAGGTAGACGCACAGGACTTAAAATCCTGCGGGTGTTAAAACCCGTGCCGGTTCAAGTCCGGCCTTGGGCACCAACTTGAATTTAAAGCTCTTTGTAGAGCTTTTTCCTTTTGAATAAATTTATTTGTAAAAGAAAAAGTTAAGCTACTCTTTTTTATTTATTTCTCTTAACTTTTCATTGATCCATATTCCTAAGTGTTCTTTTAAAGGTTGGAAGCCATCTTTGTTACTTTCGTTCGTTTCTTTGCCATCTAATTTATAATTGATATTTTTAATTGATAATTTCAAATGTTTAGTTATATTATCAGCTTCTATAACTTTGGCATAAATCTCCTCTCCTACTTCAGCATAATCTCTAACATTATGAACAAAACTATTTGATATTTCTGATATATGAATTAAACCATTATATTCATTATTTACTCTAACAAAAATGCCATACTCTTTAAATCCTGTTACTGTACACTTTACGGTATCATTTACTTGAAACATTAGTACCACCTGCATAAGTATTATAACATGTTTTTCTTTACTTATAAAATATTTTCTTTTATAATAAGACAAGGAGATGACATGGATGGAAGAAAAAGTAAAAGCTTTAATTGAAGAAATAAGACCATTCTTAATACAAGATGGTGGAGATATAGAGTTTCTTCGTATAGAAGATAATTATGTATATATTAAACTTACAGGTGCTTGTCGTAATTGCTTGTATCAAGATGGAACAATTAGTTATGGTATTGAGGCTTTACTTAAAGATAAAATACCTGAAATTGAAGGAGTTATAAATGTTGATTTATAACTTTTTATTTTTTGTCTAATATCCATGCTATTCCTTCAATGGGGGCATATTTATTCATTTCTGTATAAGCATCTTTTAAAAAATCTTCATAATCGTCTGCTTTTTCAATTATAGGAATTAGTTTTTCTTCCTCTTCTTTATTATTCATTATACTTTCATAAACATCAAAATAATAAGATGGATAAAGTAATCTTGCATATAATAATTCTAAACTGTAAGTGGTAAATCGAGATATTTTTAATGTTTCTTTTAAATAACTTAAAGCATCTGCCCCTTCAAAAAAAGCACTTTTAATATATTCAGCGATATCTCTAACTTCTAAATCAAATATAAAACTTAAGGGATTTAGGTAATTTAATTTATAATTAGGGTATTTAATACGACGATGGGATAAACATATATAATCTAAAGATGTTTTTTGATATTTTTTATTGGTGCTATTGACATAACTAATTGCATTTTCTCCTAAACCTATATAGTAACTAAAACTATCTAATATGATTTCTTTATCTTTTCCTAATTCATGAATTTGATATTCAAAATAATCAATTTTATCACTCCATAATTTAGACCATGAATTACGATATAAATTACTTTTATTTGGGGTTAAAATTAAGAAATTATTGATTTTGATCATGTCTTTTATTTCAAATTCTTCTTTCGTATTTCCTATAGGTTTTAATAAAATATAGTTAGCTTCATATACATTAGTAATTAATTTTCCAAATTTATTTAAAATCATATCATGACATTCTAATCCCCTATTTTTTAATTCTTTACTAATCTGTACTAAATCAATTAGTTCTCTTTCTGTTCTGTTTAAAGGAACAAAATAAAATTCTTCTTTATTCCATTTAAATGTAAATATATTATCCCAGTCTTCTACACTTTCAATATTTAAATTATAAAAGTAATTAATCATATCTTTCATATAATCACCACTTAACTGTATGAAAAAACTGATGTTTTTAACACATCAGTTTTGAGTATTATTATTTGGATTAGTTGGCATAAAATTATTTAAGTCCATTACCTTTTTAGCATTATCATGAGCAATATTCGCTACTTGTTCTCTAGCTTCAGCGTTTGCTAGTGCTTCATTTGCATTTCTTAATTTATCAGTTATTTCTATTTCTTTTTGAGCTAAAGACTGTTCTTTTTGCTCTAAACGATTTAATTCTTTTTGATATTTAGAAATTAGTGCATCAAACATATTTTCACAAGCTTTTAAGAAAGTTTCTTTGTCTTGTTCAAAATTCATTTCCCTATTGTTTTCTACTGGATTTATGTTTGGCATTTGATTAACTGTTGATTCTTTTACTGGAGATGCTACTTGTTCTTTTTCTGGTGCTGGTTGGGGAGTTACCATGGAATTTGGTTGCTCTACTGGAGATACTGGTGCACTTTTATAAGCATCATCAATTAAATTCATTACAGATTCAGTTTCTTGCGGTATTTGTGGTGTAGAAGCACTAACTGATGGTGTTACTGGACTTACAGAAACATTAGTGTTACTTGCTGTATTTACATTTGGCATTACTGGTGATACAGGTGGAGCCGACATTACTTCTGGTGCTTGTGAAGTTAAAGACGGAGATTCATTAGTGTTTACACTGTCTTTTACTACATAACGATTTTTTATGGCATCAAAAGATGCTTGGGGTAAAGTAAGTGGTGTATAGTAAGCTTCATCTGCATTAAGATTATCCCCTATTTTTACATATTCAAAATTTGTCCCACTGATAATTCCTTTTAAATAATTTTTTACACTTTGCCATTCATTAGCATCATTTATTTTTTCTAATTTATTGTTGTATTTACTAACATAAATAATTGGTAATCCCATTGACCCCATTTTTTCACTATCTAAAATTACATATGTATTATTTTCAGCTTTAAACGCACTAATTATATTTAGACTTTCCACACTTCCTGTTGGTTTAGTAATATTTATTTTTGCCATAATAATCCCTCTCTATTCTTCAATATTATATCAAAATAAGTTAGTTTATTCAATTCTTTATTTCACTAATCATAAACCATTTGCAACCATAAGCACAGTTATTTTTGATATAATCATTCACTTTATCTACATCATTCATCTCTTTGAAATTCTTATTAGTTTTACTATTAAATCCTTTTAATCTTAATTTCCCATAAGCAATATCTCCTACAATATAATCAAAATCATCAAAATATTCAGTTAGTTTTTCTTCTAACTCTTCAATATTAATTGCATCTTTATAATTATTTAATACTTGATATTTTCGATTATTTACTGTTATTACTTCCATAAACCCTCCTAAATTAAACTAAAAATGATAATTGATATAATACTTAATGATGTTACAATTACACTCATTAATAATAGTATATCTACATACCCATTACCACTTGTTAGTTTTTTTCCATGCATTTTATAATAATCTATTGCTTCATTTAATTCTTTGTCTCTATTCGGACTTTCAGCATCAACTTCAAAATAACCGTATGCTTTATTTTGTGATGATATTATTTCTTCACTACTCATATTTTTTAAATTAGATAAACTTACTCCTAAAAGATTTAACGCTTCTAGATTTAAGTTGTCGGTTATTGTTTTATCTAAAACTAATTCTCTTGTTACATCCATTTCATTTAACTTTGAATAATAATATTTTTCAATAAAATTAATATCATCACTCATTAAATAATTATATGATATACGAAATGGATTTGTGGTATGAGTTGAATAAATTAAATCTAAAAATGCTTCTTCTTCGTTAAGTGATACTTTGACCTTTTTCTTTTTAGCTACAAACATGTCGGTTAAATATTTTTGAATGTTAATAAAATATGGATTTTTTTGTTTGATCTTTCTTTTTTCGTTTTGACATTCAAATTCATAAAATCTTAAAAAGTCATCTTTAAATAAAGCAATCTCTGATTTACTTATACCATATTTGCTTAAATTATTCATAAAGGCAATACTATCTTTTAAATAATATGGATTGATAATATCTAACTTACCATAAATTAAAACTAGAAGACGAATAACAATAACGAAAGCAGTATTGTATGCATAAGAATCTTTATTGTTTTTGTTTGTTAAGTATAATTTTATTGACTCTTCAAAAGCAATGTTCACAAAGTACTCTTCCCTCATATTATTCACCTAATTTATTATATCAGTTTATGGTGTAAAAAACAATTATCAAATTATGTAAATATATTTACATTCTCTTTACTTTTCTTTTCATAAAGAACTTATATAAAGTAATGTCTAAAGCTCTTGCTATGTGATTTAGTGCTGTTAAACTGATTACTAACCCCTTTTTTCTTTCTTCAATATTTTTAATTATCCTTATATTTACTTCACTTAATTTGGATAATTTTTCTTTTGTTATGTGGCCATATTTTAAATTGTTCATGCGATAAAACTGAACATTTTGGCTAATTATATCATAAAGTTCATCTATATTCATCTTTTTTTCCCCACAAAAAAAGCACTTGACATTCGAGGGCATATAAGCCAAAAGAGAGTTTGGAAATTTGGTCAAGTGCTTTTATTTTGTACAGAAATTCATCTGTACAACACTATTATATATTTACTCTCAGTAATAATCAAGAAAAAGCGTTCGACAATTTTTGCCAATTTTGCTTTTAACTTATTTTTTAGTTATTCATAAAATATGATAGGTGGTTAAAATGTGTCCAAGACGTCCTGGAGGGGGATTTTTTACTATACTGGCTATATTTTGTCTTTCTATTTTGATTTTTTATCAACTCCTTATTACTTTGATCTTACCTTTTCGATTTAATATATTTATTTTGTTAGTAGAGGTATTTATTTTGTTTTGGTTATTGTTTCGTATTATCTATCCCCGTTGTTAGGAGGAAGTAAGTTTTTTACTAGATTTTCTGTTTTAAACATGTAATCTAGTTTTTTTCTGATTTCACGAGTTATATTCATTTCACTTCCTTCTAAATTTATGATAGGAGGAATACTAATTACAATAAAGAATAAATGCTTTTCACTTGGATTTAGAGGATATGCTCTAAAATATCTTTCTAATATTGGTTCGAAATTTAAGTTCATGTATTCTTTTTCATAAAATCCAATTAAATCAAGAACTGGTGAATCTATTTTAGATTTTTCCCAACTAATTAGATATTCACGAGTATTTTTAATAAAATGATCAGTTTCTAAATTGTTATGAATGAATGCTACTCTTGTTTTTTGTTCATCATGGGCTTGTTCAAACCACTCATCTAACTGTTGCGTACAAAATTCTAATGACTGAAATATTTTATAAATATTTCGTAATAATAAGTAATGACTTGGGGATGGGTATACTTCCTCTATTAGTTTTTCATATAAGAAATTATAATAATTTTCGGTATAAATGATGTTATCTTTTAGATTTTCATATATTTCTTTGTATTTGTCTTCTGTAACTTCTTTAAAATATGTTGTTTTGTTGTGGAGAAGTGCTACTAAATCAATCATATCTATCGCTTTTTGTTCTTTGGGCATAGGTATATCTTCTACATATTCAAATACATTTACATCTTCCCTATTTTCTTGTGTTAGTTTGGGAAAATAATCAAAGTTTCTACTAATTAAGTATTCATAAGCATTAGCTACTTTATTATCTTTCTTTTCTTTTACTACAAAAGTACCACTGGTTGAATCAATAATTGTTACATTTTTCTTTTTGGTTAAGCGATAAGGTTTAAATTCTCTTTTTAATACTTCTAAAGCATTATTCATTATTTTCAGGTATAATTAGTTTATCTCCTGGGGTGATGTTTGATAGATCATTATAATCTTGTAAAATATTTAAATTTGAATTATACATTGTACAAATTGTTTCAACACTTTCTCCATCACTTACCATGTGAATGTGGTACGTTGCATATTCACTTCCATCAACTTTAATATTTTTTATAATTGTATCTTCACTCTCTCTTTCTTCCTTTTCTTCCCTTTTTTCTTCTACTTCTTCTATTTTGTTTTCTTGTTGCACTTGTTCTTCCTCTTCTTTTTCTTCTATTTCTTCTTTTCTTTCTTCATCTAGAGTTTCTTCATCTAAAAAAGCTGTACTAGCATCTTGAAATAAGGGTTCTTCTTCCTCTTCCTCTTTTTCTTTTAGGCTAGCTATCACATTGAAATCAATATTGACACGCAAAATACTATTATCTACTATTTCATAAGTAAAATCTTCAATCATAAATTCAATAGTATTTTCATCTACGTCATCTGCTAAATCAATTTCAAAGGGTAATATGTAGGAAAATGGTTCTTTATTTACACTTACTTCATGACTTTTAAAATCTCCTGATACAATAAAATTTCCTTTCAGTGTTCCTTCCTCTATTTTTGTTTCATGCTCTAAACTGATCGATGTAATTTCACTTAATTTTTTCTCAAAATCAATATCTTTTGTAAATGGTATTTTACAATTCATCTTATCATCTCCTAAAAAATTGTATGTTATCTCTACATAAATATACCTAAAAATGCGATAATAAATTGACTTTTCCCATATAATATGGTAAAGTTTTTAAGTAAGAAATTTATGGAGGTGGCAAAATGGCTAAGAAAGTTACAACAAAGAAACCTTTAACAGGTAATAGAAGAAGTCATGCACTTAATGCAACTAAAATGAAACAAAAACCTAATATTCAAAAAAAGACTATTGATGGAACTAAGGTAAGAATTAGTGCTAGAGAAGCTAGAACAATGGAAAAATAACACACCCGCAAGGATGTGTTTTTATATTGCTAAATGCTTATTAAATTATGTTGTTTTAGAAAGTTTGACGCTACTTCTTTAGGTTGGTATTTTTCTTCATCTACTAAATAGTTTAATTCTCTCATGACATCATCATTCAAATAATCACTTAATTCTTCTAATAAAGGAATAATTTCAGGGAATTCCTCTAATATGCGATTATTCACAATTGGGATAGCTTGATAAGGTAAAAAGAAATTTTTGTCATCTTCTAAAACTACTAAATCATATTTTTTTAATAAACCGTCAGTTGAATAAGCATCAATGACATCACTTTCTTTATTTATTAGTGCTAAATATCTAGGTGCTCCATCTATAGCAACAACATCTTTAAAAGCTATAGGATATGCTTTTTGTAGTCCTAACCAACAGTCCGTCCTTTCCATAAATACTAAAGTTGGTGAAAATATTAACTCATTTGATACAGCGCTTAAATCACTAATTGTTTTTAAATTATATTTTTGTTGTGTCTCTTTCGTTACGGCTAGAGTATAAGTATTGTTAAAGTTTAAGTCATTTAAAACATTTAAATTATACTTCTCTTTCATTTCTTGTTTTGATATTTGATATACTTCATCTATATTTGTATTTGGTTCTTTTTTTAAGACACTCCCATAAATCGTTCCGGTATAATCCACATATAAATCAATATCATTTTGTTTTATTGCTGATAATACAATACTTGATGAACCAAGAGATAATTTTTGATTTACTTTTATATCTGTACGATCCTCAATTAAATCTTTGATCATATAAGATAATATTTCTTGTTCAGTAAAATCCATACTCCCTATTGTTATTTCTCTATCATTTTTTTCCTGGAAAAACATTGGGAATATTAAGAGTACAATAAGTAAAATACCTACAATGATTAAAATTATTTTTTGGGTCTTTTCCCTCTTAAAAAAGCCTTTTTTGGTTTTATCTTTATTATATTTAGGTGTAACTAAATTTTCAACAATTCCTAAAATGTAGTCTATGAATAATGCTAATAAACAGGCTGGTATAGCTCCTGATAAAATCTGATAATTATTAATCGAACGAATTCCTGCATATACTAAATATCCAAGGCCTCCTGCTCCACAAAAAGCTGCTAGAGTCATTAAGCCTACTGCACTAACTGCTGAAATACGAATTCCACTCATGATTACTGGTAGAGCTAGAGGAATTTGAACTTTGGTTAATATTTGCCATTTGGTTAGTCCTATTCCTGTTGCTGCTTCGATCATTTGAGGATTAATATTTTCAAGCCCTATGTATGTGTTTTTAATAATTGGTAAGAGTGAATATAAAACTACCATTAAGATCGCGGGTATAGTACCAATTCCTAGAAAAGGAATAGTAAATCCGAGTAGAGCCATAGATGGAATTGCTTGCAAAATATTGGCCAATGCTAAAACTGGTCGGCCTAATTTTTTGACATAACTAATTAGTATGCCAACAGGTATACCAATTAAAATGGCGATGAAAACAGATAAAGATGTTAATTTGATATGTTCAATTAAAAGGTCTATGATTTCTGGTGAATTAGAGATTATATAGTTAATAAATTCCATTATTCTTCACCTTCTTTCAAAAATTGTTTACTCATGTATGTTAGAAGTGTACTTCTGGTAATTAATCCTTTTAATCTTCCTTTTTTATCTACAACAGGCATTGTCGTAATTTTTTGTTCATTAATTAATCCAATTAAATCGATAATAGAATCTTTAGGATGAGTAGATAAAAAATCATTTTCAATAAAATCTTTGGCTTTTTTATTATAATCTTTTATATTGGTTAGATTTGTTGCATAAAGTATTCCTAATAAAACATTATCTTCATCTATTACCATAAGTGTATCTACTTTCATCATGCGCATTTTATTTAAACAATAAAAAATAGAATATTCAGGACTGCATGTTACAGGATGAGTAATCATAATATCTTCTACTTTTATTAATTCTGGGGATGACCATATTCTTTTTGCTCCTACAAATTCTTTGACATAATCATTGGCTGGAGCTTTTAAAATCATTTCTGGTGTATCATATTGGATGATATGGCCACTTTCTAATATGGCAATTTTATCTGCTAATTTTATTGCTTCATCCATATCATGAGTAACAAAGACTATGGTCTTTTTGTGTTTACTTTGAATCTTAATTAGTTCATCTTGTAATGAAGATCTTGTTACAGGATCCAAGGCACTGAATGGTTCATCCATTAAAATAATGTCTGGATCGGTAGCAAAGGCTCTAGCTATTCCGATTCTTTGTTGTTGTCCTCCTGATAATTCACTTGGATATCTTTTTAAATATTCACTTGGATTTAAATCGATCATATGCATTAATTCTAATGTTTTTTTCTCAATGTCTTTTTTGTCTAACTTTTCTATTCTTGGAATGATTTCAATATTTTCTTCAATGGTCATATGAGGAAATAATCCTGTTTGCTGAATGACATATCCTATACTTCTTCTTAATTTGATAGGATCTTGCTTTAAAGTATTTCTTCCATTAATAGTAATTGTTCCTGATGTTGGTTCATTTAAACGGTTAATCATCTTTAACAGTGTTGTTTTCCCACATCCACTTTCCCCAATTAAACATGTGATTTTATTTTTTTCTATTTCTATGTTGATATTATCTAATATCTTTTTGTTTCCAAAAGATTTAGAAACATTTTTAAAATTAATCATCTATCTTCCCCTTTTCCTTTAAAA
>CALVQO010000027.1 GCA_944358145.1 uncultured Bacilli bacterium
GCTGTACTACACCTGCATGCATAAATATATTATCAAATTATACACTTAAATGCAAGGAAAAATTGCAAAAATCTATATTTTATTATATAATTATGTCTGAAGAAGGGTGAAGCATGAAAGAAAAGATTAAATTATTTTTTCGAAAACTTCGAAAAAATATTATTGAATATATAGCTACAAATCGTTTATTTTTAACATTTGTCATCATATCTATGCTTGGACTTATGTTAGTTAGAAATTTTACGATTGGTAATATGTGGAGTTTTGAAGCTTTTATTTCAGACTTAGCATTAGTAGTTATTATTGGTTCTTTAGGTTATTTAGTTAAGCCTAAAAATCAGTATCGTTATTTTTTAATTATATTAATTATATTTACTTTAATGGAAGTGATTAATTCGGTTTATTATACGTTTTATACTTCTTTTGCTTCTTTTGGAGAGCTTGGTACAGCAGGTCAAACAGAAACGGTTATGAGTTCAGTCTTTGAAAGAATTAAATTAACTGATTTAATTTATATTTTATTTCCATTTGTTTTCTATTTTATTCATAAGAAATTACTTAGAACAGCTTATTATAATTTTATGAGTGTAGTAGAAAAAGGTAAAAAAATGTTTATGGTTACTCTTTTAGTAGGTTGTCTTTTTTTAGCTTATACTTTTGTAACGGCAACAGGTACTGATTATTCAAGACTTGCTAAACAATGGAATAGGGTTTATGTTGTAGAACGATTTGGTTTAGTTTTATATCAAGTTAACGATTTAATTCAAACATTAACTCCTAAATTTAGTAGTTTATTTGGTTATGATGAAGCAGCCCAAAGTTTTATCGAGTATTTTACTAATGATGATACATACCTATATGATGGGGAAAATAAATATACTGGTATTTTAGAAGGATATAATGTTGTGTTTGTACATATGGAAGGTATGCAAACTTATTTAATGGATTTAGTTTTTAATGGGGTAGAAGCTACACCTAATTTAAATCGTTTGGCAGAAGAAGGTATGTTTTTTTCCAATTTTTATCCACAAGTAAGTATTGGTACATCTAGTGATACAGAATTTACTTTAACTACTAGTTTAATGCCAGCAGCGAGTGGAGCAGTATTTACTTCTTATTATGATCGGGAATATATTACTATTCCAAAGCTATTAAAAGAAAAAGGATATTATACTTTTAGTATGCATGGTAATTATGCTTCGATGTGGAATAGGGCTACGGTGCATCCATTATTAGGTTATGATGATATGTATTTTGAAGAATCTTATACATATAATGAAGATGCAGAGGATCCTAATAATTTAGAATATATTAATTTAGGTATTAGTGATAAAAAGTTTTTTGAACAAGTTGTTCCAATTATGGAACAAATAGAAGCAGAACATACTAATTATATGGGAACGGTAATTACTTTATCTAATCATTCACCATTTAAGTTTTTAGATAAATATGGAGAATATGATATGTCTACTACTTATGAAGAATGTGATGAAGTAACTGGAGTGTGTACGGAAGTAACTACTAATTATTTATATGGTACAGATGCTGGAAATTATATTATGAGTAGTCATTATGCTGATGCAGCTTTAGGTGAATTTTTTGAATATATTAATCAGTCTGATGCTTTTGAAAATACAGTGTTTGTATTATATGGTGATCATGATGCTAAACTTTCTAGAAATGCTTTAAATTATTTATATAATTATGATTATCGTACGGGAGAGTTAAAAAGCGAAGATGATCCAACTTATATTCCTTATGATGAATATGATCATGAATTAAATAAAAATACACCTTTAATTATTTGGACTAAAAATAGTGAACTTAGAAGTAAGCTTCATGGAGAAGTAGATTATGTTATGGGGATGTATGATGTAATGCCAACAATAGGTAATATGCTTGGTATAGAAAATGAGTTTGCTATGGGACATGATATCTTTAATATTAAAGATGATAATTATGTGGTATTTCCTAATGGAAACTTTTTAACTAATTTAATTTATTATAATAATTCGGAAAGTCAATATAAAGTTATTCGAGAAGGAGCAGAACTTACTACTGATTATATTACTAACTTAGTAGAGAAGACTGATAAAATATTAGAGGTATCTAATTCAATTATTGTACATGATTTGATTAAAAATGAAGGAGATACAGTAAGAGAAATTAAGGAAAGTGGAGAATAATTTATGAGAAAAAGATATAAAATTGGGTTAATTATTATTAGTGTTTTATTAGTAGGAGTTATAGGAATTGGTGTACTTAAAATTTTTCATTCTGA
The DNA here is from genome assembly GCA_944358145.1 of uncultured Bacilli bacterium. Taxonomy (GTDB): domain Bacteria; phylum Bacillota_I; class Bacilli_A; order RF39; family UBA660; genus Caccenecus. The sequence goes on from CALVQO010000027.1 coordinate 2,282, forward strand.
TGAAAAAAAGGGTGAGGAGCCTAATGTAAGTAGCATTATTTCTAATATTAATAATTATGGATATACTTTAGATGATCGAGATACTGATTATATGAAGGAATTATTTAAAGAATTAGAAACAATATTGAATGAATCAGAAGTAGATTATCAAGCTTATGCAGAAACACTTGCTAAATTATTTGTTATTGATTTTTATACACTTGATAATAAAATTAATAAGTATGATGTTGGAAGTCTTGAATATATTTTAAGTAGTAGTGTAGATATGTTTAGACAAAAAGCTGTAGATACTATTTATCGTGATATATTAGATAATACTTATCGGGATCGTATCCAAGATTTACCGGAAATTACGAATGTAAATATTATTAATACTGAAGAAGTAACTTATACTCTTAATGATGAAGAAGTAGATGCTATAAAAATTACTATGAATTATGAATATAAGGAAGATTTGGGTTATGATACAGAAGGAACTATTTATTTAGTTAGAAATGCTAATAAGTTAGAAGTAGCATCATATACACCAAGTATTGAAGAAGAATAGAGACGGAGGAGTAGTATATGGGAAAGTTTGATCCAATTGATATATTTTTTATTGCTATTATAACAACTTATTTTATTACTTTAATTTGTATAGGAATCACTTTCTTATATATTCAATTAACAAAGAAGAAAGTTAGTAATGTAAAAGAATTAGAAACAAAAGAAGTAGTAGAAAAGCCTATTAAAGTTAAGAAAGAAAAAATTAAGAAAGAGTGTAGTAAGAAGAAGTTTAACTTTAAAGATCTTCAAGATAAACTTGCTTTTATTCCTTTGTTTAGAAAAATGTTGATGAAAGAAGTTAAACATGAAGATATTGAACATAACAAAGTATTAGAAGTAGAAAAAGTTAAAGTAGAAGAAACAGAAAAAATAGATGTTGCTACATTAAAAGAAGAAGAACAAAAAGATGTTGAGGTATCTAACTCAGTTAAAGAAGTAAAAACGGAAAAGAAGCCTGTTTCTACTGGCAAGTCAAAACAAAAGAAAACTACTAGTACTAAAGTTAGTTCTGCTAAGAAGGCTTCTTCAAGTAAAGCTACTACAACTAAAATGCAAGATAAGAAAACTACTCAAAAAAGTAGTAAGCCAAAAGCAGATGATAATAAGAAAACTACTTCATCTAAGAAACCGACAACTACTAAAAAAACATCTAATTCTTCTAAAACTGGTACAAAGAAGGCTACTACTAAGAGTACTAATAAAAAAACTAGTACTGGTAATAAGAAAAAAAGTACTACTACTAAAAAGGGTACTAGTACTAAAAAGAAAACAACAAAAAAGAAATAGAATAGCATTAATTTGTTATTCTATTTTATTTGTTTAAATATTTGGGATGATCAGTTCTTCCTAAAAGATAATCTGCTGAAATGTTGTATTTACTACATATTGTATAAAGAAATGGAGTTGCAATAATATATCTTCCTTTTTCATATCCACATAATACACTTTTATTGGTATTTAAAATATTTGCTAATTTTTCTTGAGTTAGTTTAAATTCTTTTCTAAATTCTTTAAGTCTTAATTTATATTTTTCAGAGTTGAAATTTGTATTAATTTTATTATTTTGATTTGTTAATCCTAAAGTGTAGTCTAGAGAAACATGATATAATTCACAAAATTCTATTAATCTTTTTATAGGAATTAATTCGTTGTTAGTTTCCCACATTGCATAACTACTTCTACTAATGTTTAATTCTTTAGCTATTTCTTCTTGACTTTTATTTAATTCGCTTCTTATTTTTTTTATATTATTCATGTTAAACATATTTATTCACCTAAGGCTATTTTCTCATTAATGAATTTTGAGCAAAATATATTGTCGGAAATGCCAAACTTTTTGTTGACTTTTAGTATATCCAAGTTTATAATTAATATGTAAGCTAGGAAACTCATCATAGCTTATATCTAAACTAATAAAGAAAGTAGAACTTTCCTAAGGAGACTGAGTTATGGAATTTGAGGTATTAAAAAGAGGGCATATTAAAAGAAATATTATTATTGGAAGTTTTGCAGTACTACTGATCAGTGCAGTAATCCTTAACTTTACGAGAGCAAAGTATAGAATAACAGCAGATATACCTATAGCGAGTGGAACCATTAATTATAGTTTGGCTGATTTAAATGTTGTGGCAATTACTGTAGATGGAGAAAGTGTTGATACCATACCTGAAGGTAATTATGAGTTAACAAATGAAAGCTATTGTACGATAGATGGAGAACAAGACGATAGCATAAAACTTTTTTATGATATGGAAACACAAAAATTAACAGTAACACCATTTACAACCAAAGGAACAAAGTGTTATTTAGATTTTATTAAAAGTAATCCTGCAAAAGAAACATTAGATAAGTTAGATTTGGTTGTTATTGAAGGAACACCAAATTTTAATAATACGAGTTGTACCGATAGATGTGAGGAACAAACTGTAGGATTATATGAAGAAACGACAAGTAAAGGAATAACGTATTACTTTAGAGGAGATGTAGATAATAATTATTTAGTTTTCGCAGATAAGTACTGGAGAATTATCCGAATAAATGAAGATGGAAGCATAAGAATTATCTATAGTGGGGAGAAAGCAACAGTAGATCAAGCTGGAAAAGAGAAGGTACTCGCTAATGGATATAATGATTATTTTACTGGATATACTCAAATACAGACAAGTGCATTCAATAGTTTGGATAATCGAAGTGAATATGTAGGATTTCGGTATACAGAGGGAAGTCAACGACCAAACGATACAAATAGTGGAATAGAAAGTACAATAAAAGGAGTATTAGATACATGGTATAGTAATAATCTGCAAATATATGATAGTATGATTATAAGTACATCAGGGTTCTGTAATGATCGGGAAATGGCAAGTGGATCATCATGGAGTAGTCAACCAAGTAGTAATATGTTTTACAAAGCATATGAAAGACTAGAACTGAATAAAACACCAATTTTTGACTGTATTAATACTAATGATTTATATCAAACCAAAATCGGATTAATTACCGCGGATGAAGTGGCATATGCCGGAGGAAAACTTAGCACTGCTAATTATGGATATTACCTTTATACAGGAAATTATTATTGGACTATATCTCCGGAATACTTTGCTTCTAGGGGTTATGCAGGTGTGTATGGCGTGGGTGATGCAGGCTACTTGCTCGATTATTATGTATCTATGGCATTTGGTGTTAGACCTGTAATTAATTTGTCATCTAATGTAACAGTAACAGGAAGTGGAACTATAGCAGATCCTTATATTGTAAATTAAATGTAAATTTACAATGCTTTTACTTTGAATAACTTTATGTTATTCTTTTCTTTTGGGTTTTTGTCTAGTCACTCTTTTGTTATCTTCATAGTATACTTTAGGAGGTAATTTGAAGTGTTATTTGAAGATAATGATTTTGATATTAACATGGCTTTTTTTATTCCTGATGTGAATTTTAATCGTCATGTAAATATTTTGAGTCCTATGGAAGGATTTTTAAGAGGAAATATGTTCCAAGATGAGTATGAACCATATAAGAATTTTACTTGTTTTAAGTTAAATCCTAAAGATGAAAAAGAAAGACTTTTATATCAGGTAATTGCTTATTCGTTTGCTATTAATGATTTAAATTTATATTTAGATTTGCATCCAGATAATAAGGAAGTATTATCTTTATTTAAAAAATATGTTAGAGAGGCAAAGGAACTTAGTGAGGAATATGTTAAGAAATATGGCCCTCTTGAAGTAACTGAGGTAATGGGAAATAAGTTTAATTGGATCGATAGTCCATGGCCTTGGGATAGTAAAGGGGGTAGTATGTATGTTTAAATATGTAAAACACACAAACTATCCAGTTAATATTAAGAAAAAAGATTTACGGATGGCTAAGTATCTTATTACACAGTTTGGTGGTGCTAATGGGGAACTTGGAGCAGCGATGCGTTACTTTAGTCAAAAGTTTAGTATGCCAGATGATTATGGTGCAGCTTTATTAAATGATATTGCTACTGAGGAATTGGGTCATTGTGAAATGATTGCTAGTATGGTGCATCAATTAACTAAAAATGCGACAATTAAAGAATTAGAAGATGCTGGACTTGGTGGTATGTATGCTGATCATGGAAAGGGTATATATCCAACTGATGCTTCTGGTGTTCCTTTTACTGTTTCTTATTTTGCTGTTACTGGTGATCCACTCGCTGATATTATGGAAGATATGGCTGCAGAACAAAAAGCTCGAGCTACTTATGAGAATTTGATTAATTTAACAGATGATGAAGATGTCATTCGGGTACTTCTTTTCTTACGGCAAAGAGAAATCGTTCATTATAATCGTTTTAAAGAATTGTTTATGTATTATAAGAAAAAAGGATATTAGTTAATCCTTTTTTTCTTGTAAATTTGTGTAGTTTGTGATAACATTATATTAGAATAAGAAATGGTGGGTGGCAGTGGATTTATGCACACAGAAATATTTAATCAAATTGATTTATTAGTGAGTATGGCTGGTTCTACTTTAGATACTTCAGAAATAGAGTCAGAGTTAATTCACATTAATAAAGATATTCAAGATAAAAAACAGTCAGTTCAAGATTTGAAGAGTATGATGAATGATACTCGTTATTTTAATGCTTCTAATGAACTTGTTGATCGAAATATTGAGGTTAGTTTAAAATCTAAACTTGCTCGCCTAAATCAGAAAATTAAGGATTTGCAACTTAAATTAAATCAAATAAAAAAAGAAGAAAGTAAGCTTCATGATGATATTTCTTCATTAAAAGCTAATATAGAAGAAAATGAAAAATATATTCATACATTAGAAACAAAAACAACTGATAATTCTTCTTATCAAGAAATTCTTCAAAGTGAAAAAAATCATTTAAATCATTTGACTGAAGAATTAAAACATAAAGATGAACGTTATCAAAAAGTGTTAAAAGATTTAGATTTAAATGAACAAGCTTTAGATGAGTTATCTACTAAAAAAACTTCTTTTGAAACTCAATTAAAAGAAGTAACAGATAATTTAAATAATCCTAATGCTTATATCGATGATGATTTAAAGAAACATGATGAAGAAAGATTAAATTCTTTAAATGAATCTTTAGAAGAATTACAACAAAAAAAATTAGAATACTTAACTGATCCTAATATGATAGGTGCTGATGCTAAAGAACTTGTGGTTAATGGAGATTATACGGAAGCTCTTAATAAAATTAAAGAATTACTTTCTATTGTTAAGTCTAAACCTTTTATGGATATTACTAATTTGAGTATTTTAGATGAAGAATTAGAAAAAAAAGAAAATGAAAGAGCAGAACTTGCTAGTGTAATTGATAGTAAGAATTATTCAGGTATGAATAGTGATGCTGCTAGTAAAAGAATTACTTATTTAAATCAAGAAATTGCTAAAGAACAAAATGAAGTTAACCGTTATCAAGAGTCAAGTAAACAAATAGATCAGGAAATTGTTACTAATTTGAGTAATTTGATTCGCTCTTTAGAAGCAGATATTAATCATATTACTAGTGAAATAGAAGAATATCAACATTTATTAGAAGATTCTTCTAAAACGAGAAAAACTAAAGCTAATTTGGAAAGTGCAATATTGAAGAAATCAAAAGAAAAAGAAGTTATGGAAAATATTTTGCATAATTATAAGAAAGATTTATTATTTCAAATTAATGTTTCTAATACATTGTTAAAAATTATTCAGAAGTTTCAAAAAAATATTTCAGAATATCAGCATGAAGTAGCAGATTTAGAACATGTATCTATGTTAGATGAAGTATCTAAAGATTTTGTTCAAGAAGAACAGGATAAAGAGAAACTTAGAAGTATTAATGAAGAAATTAAACAAATTAAAAATAGGAAAAAATTTGATAAAACACCTGATGAAATATATGATCAAATTGAAATGCTTCTTGCTAATTTAAATGTCCCAGTTAAGAGTACTCAAGAGAAAAAAGAAGTACCATCAGATTTGGAAATTGATGATTTGTTTGGAAATGTAGTAGCAGAACAACCAAGAATTAAGGTGGTTAATATGTTTCCGGTAGAGACAGTTCAAAGTGATGCAACTAGTGGAGGTGTTACTTATGGGGCTTAAAATTAATTATATTATTGTTTTGGAAAATAATGAGCAATATATTGTTTTAAAAGAAGCAATGTATTATGGTAAGAAGTATTTTTTAGCTATGGGGTTAGATGAAAATAGAGAGGTAATCTCTTCTAAAGTAGTGATTTTAGAGGAACATGTAAGTGGATTTGATACCTACGTTAGTAAAGTGGTTGATGGAAATTTAATATCAGTTTTGACAAGAATGTTTAAAGCTCAAATATAATCACTTTAAAAAAACTTGGATTTAATCCACTTTTTTGATATAATTAATAGGCATATAGGAAGGTGAAGTTATGACTTTAGCTAACATTTGGGCTATTGTTACTAAGATTATTGATATTGGAATTGTTTGGCTAGTATTTTATTTTATATTAAAAAATATTAAGAATAATATTAAAATGGTTCTTATTTTTAAGGGCGTTTTGCTTATTTTGGCAATTAAGTTGTTAAGTGATCTTTTAGATTTATATACAGTTGGTGTTATTTTACAATACTGTTTAGAATGGGGACCACTTGCTATTATTGTAATCTTTCAACCAGAGATTAGAAGTGTTTTGGAATCTATTGGAAGAACACAACTTCTTGGTAGACATAAGATACTTACTATTGATGAAAGAGAAAAAGTTGTTTTTGAAATTATGAAGTCTATTGAATATTTTAAAAGAAATCGTATTGGTGCATTAATAGTTATTGAACGAGAAATTTCTTTACAAGAGTATATAGAACCAGCGACTAAAGTTTATGCTGATTTATCAAGTGATTTATTAGAAACAATATTTTTCCCTAATGGACCACTTCATGATGGTGGAGTAATTATTCAAGGTGATAGAATTACTGTTGCAGGGGCTGTATTTAAAACTAGTATGAATCCATCAATTTCTAAGAGACTTGGTACTAGACATAGAGCAGCTTTAGGTATTGCTGAGGAGTCTGATGCTATAGCACTTGTCGTATCAGAAGAATCTGGTCGTATTAGTGTGGCTGTTGATGGTGAGTTACATTATAATCTTACTATTGATGAATTTAGAATGGTTTTAATTGATGCACTAAACCCTAAACCTGAGGTATTCTATGAAGCTGAAGAAAAGAAAAGTGGTGGTGAAGAATAATGAAGAAAATAGGTAAAGCAATAGGACGTTTTTTTGCAGCTATTTACAGAATTATTGATAAACTTATTGTTACACCAATTAGTAGGTTGATCTTTAATATTAGGGAGTATTTACGTTCTAAAAATATTAAATTAGATTATATTTTTAATCGTCCTAATTTTATGATATATGTTTCTTTAATTTTAGCAGTTATTGTATTTGTTTTAATTGATTCAAGAGTAATTACTTTGGTAGAATCAGAAGCAGAAGTTATTACGAATGTTCCTGTAACTGTTAATTATAATGAAGAAGCTTATGTGGTTGAGGGTATTCCTGAGACTGTTGATATTGTTTTAATTGGTAGAAAAAGTGATATTTATTTAGCAAAACAATTAGGAACAAATAATGTTATTTTAGATTTATCTGATTATGAAGCTAGAGATTCGGCATATCGGGTATATTTATCTTATACGAAATCTATTGATTCTATTGATTATAAGTTGGATCCTTCTTATGTAACGGTTACTATTAAAGATAAAATAAGTGTTACTAAAGATATTGATTATGATTTAATTAATGAACAATATTTGAGTGAAGAATTAAGTGTTGAATCAGTAGAATTAAGTCGTAGTGAAGTAGTAGTTAAGGGTAGTGAAGATGCAATAAATAATATTGCTTCAGTTAAAGCTTTAATTGATTTAAGTGATGATGCTTTAACTGATGTTGGAACTTATACGGTTGATAATATTAGATTAGTTGCTTATGATTCAAATGGTGAGGTTTTAAACAATATTGAAATTGTACCTACCACTCTTACGGCGACAGTTACTTTAGATACTTATTCTAAGAGTGTGCCAATTCAAGTTAGAACAACTGGATCTTTAGTTACAGGAAAAGCTATAGCTTCTATCATGATTAATAATAGTAATAGTTATTCAGTAACCATTTATGGTGATGAAGAACAAATTAGTAATATTGCTAATGTTCCTGTTACAATTAATGTTGATGGAGAAGGAGCTAATAGTACAAGAAATTATAACGTTACTATTTCTAGACCAACTGGTGTTAGAGCTTTAAGTGAGAATAATGCTAGTATTACAGTTACCTTTGGTGATGAAAGACAAAAAGAAGTGGAATTATCAACAATTTCAAGTAGGAATTTAGCTAGTGGTTATACAGCTAATATTGTTGGTACTAGTAGTGTTCCAGTAATTGTTAAAGGTGTTCAGTCTGTAATTGATGATGTTGATACTTCTAACATTAATGCTTATATTGATCTAGAAGGTTATACTCCTGGTGAATATGATGTTGAAGTAAAAATTGAAAATGATGATCCAAGATTAAACTTTGTTGTTTCTTCAACTGTTCATGTTAGAATATCAAATGAATAAATTATTAAATAGTACCATAAGTTAGTGGTACTATTTTTGTTTTTTCTAGGATTATATTCAAAAATAAAAAAAATACCTATTTATTAAGGTATTTTGGGCTATTAATTTTACCAAGAAGCAATCTATGCTGGGGGAGGAGATTCGTCACTAAGAATGAATCAAGGATATTACTTATATACGGGTAATTATTATTGGACCATGTCTCCGTCTAATTTTAATAATACTTATGGACCTATTGTGTTCTGTATGTGGACAAGTGGCTATCTTTCTGGTACTTATGCAAACGCGACATATGGGGTACGACCTGTTATTAATATATCATCTGATGTAACAATAACTGGTTCAGGAACAATTAATGATCCATATTTAGTTGAAGGGGCTTAGGCTCTTTTTCTTTTGCTATCTTTTTGGTTTTATGGTATGATATGTACAGGTGAGGCATATGTTTGTAGATGAATTAACAATTAAAGTGGAAGCTGGTAAAGGTGGAGATGGTTGTACTTCTTTTCGTAGAGAGTGGTGTGTGCCTATGGGAGGACCTGATGGTGGAAATGGTGGCAAGGGTGCTAGCATAATATTCCAAGTAGATAAAGGGTTAAAAACTTTAATTGATCTTCGTTATATGAAAATTATTAAAGGAAAAAAAGGAGAGAATGGTAAAGGCTCTAATAAGAATGGAGCTAATGCTTTAGATGTTATTATTAAAGTTCCTGAGGGTACTACAATAGTGGATGCTCAAACTAATCAAGTTATTGCCGATTTAGTGGGAGAAAATGATCATGTAGTTGTTGCTCAAGGCGGACGTGGAGGTCGTGGAAATACTGCATTTCGGACACAGACTGATACTGCTCCTAAATTTAGTGAACTTGGTGAACCTGGTGAAGAGAAGACTCTTAAAGTTGAACTTAAAATGATTGCTGATGTTGGTTTAGTTGGTCTTCCTAGTGTTGGTAAGTCTACTATTTTATCTATGATTAGTGCGGCAACTCCTAAGATAGCTAGTTATCATTTTACTACTTTAGCTCCTAATCTTGGTGTCGTAAAACTTAAGGATGGTAGAAGTTTTGTTATGGCGGATTTACCTGGACTTATTGAAGGTGCTAGTGAAGGTGTAGGCCTTGGACATAAATTTTTAAGACATGCTATGCGTACTAAAATACTTGCTCATGTTGTTGATATGGGATCAGAAGAGGGAAGAAATCCTATAGAAGATTATCAAGTGATTCGCAAGGAAATTCTTGATTATAGTGAAAAACTTGCTTCAAAAAAAGAAATTGTTATTGCTAATAAAATGGATTTAGAACATGCTCAAGATAATTTGAGTGCTTTTAGAAAAGTTTATCCTGATGCTTTAATTGTAGAAGTTAGTAGTGTTACTAATACGGGGTTTGATGAGTTAATGAATACTCTTGCTGATACATTAGATACTATAGAAAATGATCCTTTATATACAGAAGAAGAAATGATGAGTCATATTACTTATAAATTTAAAAATGAAAGACCATTTACCATTACTAAAGTAGATGATGTATGGGTATTAGAGGGAAGAGAACTTGAGAAGCTCTTTAAGATGACAAGATTTGATGAAGATGAAGGTGTGGCTCGTTTTGCTCGTAAATTAAAAGGAATGGGAGTAGAAGAAGAGTTAGAGCGACTTGGAGCTAAGCCTGGAGATGAAGTACAGATTTGTGATTATATTTTTGAATTTAAAGAATAGAAGAGAGTGTAGGTTTATGAAGAAAATTGTTTTGTTTGTTTTATTATTTATTATTCCAATAAATGTTTGGGCAACTACGTTTGATTTAAAAGATACTGATATGAGTATTACAATAAATGAAGATATTTGGTATGTATTTACTCCTGATAATATTTTAAATAATCCTGAGCTTGATGAACTAGGAATATCTTATGAATATATGGTTAATGTATTTAGTGATAATCGTGCTTATTTAGATGCTGTTTTGTTTTTTCAAGATTGTTAGAAAAACAGAAGTAGATGATGTTAAGAATCTTAGTAATTATTCTTTGAGTGATATAGAAGAGTTTGGGAAAACTTTAGCAGAAGAGCAAAATGCTCAATATGAAATTTATCAAAAAAATTATTCTTTTGCTTTCTTAACTTATCAAGATTTAGGTTTTTATTTAAATGAGTATTATACTATTATTAATGGTTATGCTTATTCGATAACTGCACAAAAACCTTATTCTTTTACTAGTGAAGATACTTTACGAGTTAGAGAAATTGTTGATTCTATTGAGTTTGATGTTGATGAGAGTTTAGAGGAACCTCAAACTGGTATTAATTGGAATAAAGTTTTTATAGATGCTGTTATAGCAGGTCTTGTTGCAGCTTTAATTTCCTTTGTTTTTACCTTAATTAGAAAAAAGAAAAATAAAAAAAATGAAGATTAGTCTTCACTTAAGATGAGTATTGTTCCTACTTTGATTTTAGAACTAGCATATTCAGGTAATTCTAGAATGCTAGTTTTTTTGCGCTCATTATTTATTTTTATGATTTTATTTTTGGGTAGGCTCTCATATTTATATATTACTTCGTTATTTTCATCTAAACCAACTATATCAATATTTTCCTTCATAAAAAATGTGTGAATAGAATTACATTTAGGAAAAAGTATGCCATAATCAATGTTAGTTTTACCCATTAGGCCAAATAGTCTTTTGAAAAAAGAATTGGCTATTGTGATATTATATTTTTTTTTGTTTGTATTTAAGATCACTTTGATCACCTAATAAATTATAGCATATTTTAAATATTTTATGATAAAAATAGATGAGATAAATTGACTTTTAGATGAATTTATTATATCATTATCTCAACTTAAACACTTTTTCAGAAGTAAAAACTCCCTAAGTCCATATTTACGTAGGTTTAGAGAGTTTTTATTTTTTTAAATTTTGAGTACTTTTTCTATATTTTTGTATTTTTAATTATTTTTTTTAAATTTTTTTCAGTTAATATTTCAAAGTCTGTTCTAAAGCCGAATTTCTCATGTAAATCATCTGTTAAATTTGTTCTAGTGTAATTGGGAATGTAATCTCCATCTTTTACAGAAAGATCCATTTCTTTTAATGAATCAATAATTTCTCCAACGGTATATTTTTCGTCTAATTTTTTTTCTAGGTATCTATATATGGTTAATGCTAAAAAGCATATTAAGAAATGGGCTTTGATTGCATCTTCGTTAGAATGAAAGACAGGTCTAGCATTAAATTCACTTTTCATAATTCGAAATGATTCTTCAATCTCCCATCTTTTATGATTTACTTTTATAATATTTTGCACATCATCTTCTAAATTTGTACAGACTGCATATAATCCATCATACTTTGCTTCTTCATCGATAATACTTTGAT
>CALVQO010000028.1 GCA_944358145.1 uncultured Bacilli bacterium
TAATTCTGGTTCATTTAATATCTGAATACTTACTTCTCCATCAAATGATCCTCCAATATCAATATTCTGATTACCTTCTTCATTTGGATATTCTAATACTACATAATAATATACTGTTGCTCCTTCTTCTGTTGCTTGTAAAGATTCATTCCTGAGTAGCTTAACTACAGTACTTTCTGAAGTATTACTAATTTGTCCACTTCCGATTACTTCTCCTAAGTTATCAAAATTACTCTCTGTACATGTCTCATAATAATATGTTGCAACTCCTGCTACTTCTTTATTTTTTGTACAGCTAATTTGAGGAGTTTCATCTGTTGTTGTTTTATATACATAATATTTAAGTGGTGTATTTAAAGTATTTGTTCCTGTCCAAATTAAGTTATAAATAACATTTCTATCTCCTGTTGCTGTTACACTAATCTTAGATATATTCTTATGCCCTGGATAAATATCTAAATCATTAAACTCTATTTTTCCTTCTACATTAACTGTTGTATCTTCAACAGTTACCGTATTTCCTTCAGTTGTTGAACCTGTTCCTGTTGCTTTAGTACTCGCTGCAAAATAAGCAAAAGTTATTCCACTTCCTATTACTACTAATAATACTGCTATAGCAATAACTAAATATTTCTTATTATTTTCCATAACTACCTTCCTTTGTCAAATTCTCTATTTATAATATACTATATAATTAGAAATTTATCAATAATTTTGTTACTATTTTCGTATATTTTAGCAAAAAGAAATAGACATCATTTTTTGATGTCTACAAATATTTCTTAAATTCTTTAAACTCAGGAGCATCATCTAATTTTGTTTCAGCTAGTTCTTTAACTAGTCTTTTTTGAGCCATAGATAATTTATCAGGAATAATTACATGATATACAACATATAAATTTCCTTTCCCAAAAGCATTAACTTTCTTAACACCTTTACCTTTAAGTTTTACTTTATCTCCTGTAGAAGTTCCCGGTTTAACTTCCAATATAACATTACCTGTTAAAGTTGGTATTTCTTTCTTACAACCAAGAATTGCCTCTGTAACTGTAAGTGGTACCGTTAAATAAATATCTTCATCTTCTCTTTCAAACAAAGGATGTGGTTTTACTTTAAATTCAATATAAATATCACCATTAGGTCCACCATTTACACCAGCTGACCCTTTACCACTAATTCTAAGTTGATATCCAGTATCTACACCTTCTGGAATAGTTACTTCTATTTCTTTTCTCTTTTTTACATTACCACTACCATTACATTCTGAACATACTGTCTTAAATACACGACCACTTCCACCACATTCATTACATGTTGTTTGTGTTTGAAATACACCAAACAAACTTCTTTGTTCTGCTACAATTCTGCCACTACCACCACAAGTAGGACAAGTTTTCTCATCAAATCCACCAGCACCATTACAATGATCACATTTCTCATTTAAATCAAGAGTAATCGTCTTCTTACATCCGTTAATAGCTTCATCAAAATCTAAAGTAACAGTAACTAAACTATCAGCTCCTTTTCTAGGTCTTTTTGAACTTGTTCTTGAACTAGTTCTACCACCAAAAGAACCAAATCCACTAAATCCTCCAAATCCACTACCAAAAATATCACTAAAAATATCTCCTAAATCAATATCATCAGCACTAAAACCACTAAATCCAGCATTACCATTATTCGTAAATGCTTGATGCCCAAATTGATCATATTGACGTCTTTTTTGAGGATCAGAAAGAATCGCATAAGCTTCTCCTACTTCTTTAAACTTAGCTTCATCACCTGTTTGTTTATTATCAGGGTGATATTGTTTAGCTAATTTACGAAAAGCTCTTTTAATTTCTTCATCAGTAGCTGTCTTACTAACTCCTAAGACTTCATAATAATCTTTCTTATTCATCTCACTCACCTCTAATTCTTATATAATTCTTCTAATTCTAAAATCAAATCTTCAAAATAGGCAAAAGCTTCATTAAGTGTTTCTTCTTTAGTCATATCAACACCTGCTACTTTTAAAGAATCAATTGGCGTTTTCGTTGCCCCAAGCCCCAAAAACTCCAAATAATTTTCTCTAGCACGAATCTTACCATTTAAAATATCCATCGCAATTTTTATAGCAGCTGCATAAGCAGTAGCATATTGATAAACATAAAAATCCATATAGAAATGAGGAATTCGCTCCCATTCATATTTCACTAAATCATCAACAACAATATTTTTACCCATATATTCCTGATTTAACTTATAATAAGTATTACATAAATACTCATGAGTAAGTACTTCTCCATTTTGTTGAGCTTCATGAATAGTATTCTCAAAATCAGCAAACATAGTTTGACGATAAATTGTTGCTTTAAAATCACGAATTAAATGATCCAGCAAATACTTTTTCTCTTCTCTATCATTAGTATTTTTGAGTAAATATTTGCTAAGCAAAATCTGATTAACTTGGCTAGCTACTTCGGCAACAAAAATAGAATAACCATAATCTTGATAAGACTGATTTTTAATAGCATAATAATAATGCATAGCATGTCCAAGTTCATGAGCTAAAGTAGAAACATCTTCAAGTGTTCCATTATAACTTAACAACACATAAGGGTGAGCACTATAGCAAGCTGTACAATAAGCTCCACCTCTTTTACCATCATTTGGGCAAAAATCTATCCATCTTTCTTGAAAAGCTTGTTTTAAATCATGAACATAATCTTCTCCCAAAACATTCAAAGCTTGATACAATAATTCTTCTGCTTCTTTTTCTGTATATTTTTTAGTAGAAGTACTAGTTAATGCCGTATAAGTATCATATAAATGAAGAGTCCTTACTCCTAAAGCTTTTTTCTTTAACTTCCAAAATCTAGATAAAGGAGCAACATTTTTTCTTACCGTAGTAATTAAACGATCATAAATACTTACCGGAATTTCATTTCCATATAAAGAAGCTACTCTAGCATTTTCATAACCTCTAATTTGAGCGACTTTATTATGATTATTCACTTCACTAGCTAATAAACTCGCATAAGTATTTTTAAATTCACCATAAGTAGAAAATAATTTTGTAAAAGCTTGTTTTCGCACCACTCTATCATTTGATTCAATAAATTCATGATAAGTTCTTTCATTTAATTCTTGCTTTTTACCGTTTCCATCTTTAATCGTACCAAACTTCATATCAGCATCAGTAAGATAAGAATATACTTGATCAGGCGTACTAAAAGTAGTAGATAAAGAAGAAAGAATCTTTTCTTCTTTATCACTTAACACATACTTTTTCATCCTAAAAATATTTTTTAATACTCTCTCATAATCTTTTAACTTAGGATTTTTATCGATATATTCTAAAATTAATTCATATTCTCCCTTTAAAATCTCTGGTATGATAAAAGAAGTAACCTCATTATATTCTTCATATAATTGATATGCTTTACCAAACATAGCCTGATACTTTACATCAGTTGTATCACTATCATTATTAATATGAGCATAAACATATATTTTCTCTAAAATCTTACCTACCTGAGAATCAAAATCTAATACTTCATATAATACATTTTCATTATCTAAAATATGTCCTTGATATTTTTCATATTCCTTCAACCGATCTTTTATGTATTGATAATCTTTCTCATAATCATCTTCACTTAGATATAAATCTTTCACGTTCCATTTAAGCTCTTCCTTAAAATCTTTTCTTGCTTTTGCCATAGTATTCCCTTTCTCTAAAGAAAGTTCTAGTTTCCTAGAACTTATTTTTCTTCATAATTAGCTTCTTCTACATCATCTTTAGAATCTTTATCTTTTTTAGTTTCTTCTGTAGACTCTGTAGTTTGCTCAGTTTGTTTATTTTTAGCAGCTTCTTCATAAACTTTAGTTGCAAGCTTCATCGCTACTTCGTTTAAAGCCTCTGTCTTCTTCTTAATATCATCAGTGTCATTAGCTTCCATAGCTTTCTTTAATTCTTCCATTTTTTCTTCAGCATCTTTTTTATCTTTTTCATCTACTTTATCACCTAAATCTTTAAGGGCTTTTTCGGTAGCAAAGATCATAGATTCTGCATCATTCTTAACATCAGCTTCTGCTTTACGTTTCTCATCCGCTTCTTTATTTGCTTCTGCTTCTTTAACCATCTTATCGATTTCGTCATCGCTTAAATTTGTTGAAGAAGTAATCGTAATAGACTGTTCTTTATTTGTTCCTAAATCTTTTGCTGTAACATTAACAATACCATTAGCATCAATATCGAATTTAACTTCAATTTGTGGAATTCCTCTTGGGGCTGGTGGAATATTTGTTAACTGGAAGTTACCTAAAGTTTTATTATCAGCGGCCATTGGTCGCTCACCTTGAAGTACATGAATATCAACAGCAGGTTGATTATCAGCAGCCGTTGAGAATACTTGACTCTTACTTGTTGGAATAGTTGTATTTCTTGGAATTAATACCGTCATAACTCCACCTAAAGTTTCAAGTCCAAGAGAAAGTGGTGTAACATCAAGTAAAACGATATCTTCAACTTCACCAGTTAAGACACCACCTTGAATAGCAGCACCCATAGCAACAACTTCATCAGGGTTTACACTCTTATTAGGCTCTTGTCCAAGTTCTTTCTTAACTAATTCTTGAATATATGGAATACGTGTAGATCCACCAACTAGAATTACTTTATCAATGTCTTTTGAAGTCAGCTTAGCATCCTTCAAAGCTTTATGAACTGGTTCAAGTGTTGAATCAAATAAATCACGACATAAATCTTCGAATTTAGCTTTTGATAAAGTAGTTTCAAAATGTAATGGCCCTTCATCATTTTGAGCAATAAATGGTAAGCTAATTTGTGCCGTAGTCATACCAGACAAGTCTTTCTTAGCTTTTTCTGCAGCATCTTTAATACGTTGCATAGCCATTTTATCTTTAGATAAATCAACACCATTTTCTTTTTTGAATTCATCTACTAAATAATTCATGATTCTCTCATCAAAGTCATCTCCACCTAAACGGTTATTACCAGCAGTAGATTTAACTTCAAATACGCCATCACCAAGTTCAAGGATAGATACATCGAATGTACCTCCACCTAAGTCATAAACTAAAATAGTTTGTAATTTATCTTGTTTATCAAGTCCATAAGCAAGTGCTGCAGCTGTAGGTTCATTAATAATTCTTTCTACCTCTAAACCTGCAATTTTACCAGCATTCTTTGTAGCTTGACGTTCTGCATCATTAAAGTAAGCTGGAACAGTAATAACTGCTTTTGTTACTTTCTCACCTAAATAAGCTTCTGCATCTTTCTTTAATTTAGCAAGTATTTTCGCACTAATTTCTTCTGGTGTATATTTCTTTCCATTAGCTTCTACTTTTTCACTAGTACCCATTTTTCTTTTAATAGATGAAATGGTATTTTTAGCATTAGTAACTGCTTGATTTCTAGCTATTTGTCCAACCATTTCTTCATCGCCTTTAAAGGCTACAACAGATGGTGTAGTACGTGCCCCTTCAGCATTAGGGATAACTTTTGGTTCACCACCCTCTAAAACAGCAACACAACTATTTGTTGTACCTAAATCTATACCGATAATTTTACTCATTATTCATCATTCCTTTCATTATTTTCCTGAGTAATCACTCTTTCATTTACTTTAACCATTGCTGGTCTAATTATCTTATCTTGATACATATATCCTTTCTGTAAAACTTCAAGAACAACTTGATTAGCATATTCATCGTTCGTATCAGTCATTACAGCATTCATCATAGTTGGATCAAACTCTTTATGTAAACATTCTATTTCACTAACTCCCTTATTAAATAAAATGCTTCTTAAATTTTCATAAATCATTTTAAATCCTTCTAAAAACTTTTCTGTTCCTTCTTGCTTAATACTGATTGCCCTTTCAAAATTATCAAGAACAGGCAATATTTTTTCCATTAAATTAAATCCATCATACTTATAAGCATTAGCAAGATCAATTTCACTTCGTCTTTTTATATTTTGCATTTCTGCAGTAACCCGAAGTAATTTTTCTTTTAAATCCAGATTTGCTTTAATTAGCTCATCTTTTTCTTTATCGATCTTTTTTCTTTTTTCTTTAACTTTTTTTCGAGGTTGAACCTCTTCTTTTTCACTAACAGTATTCTCTTCTCCACTAGATGTTTCTACTGTTTGTTCATTTTTTACTTCTTCTTCCATTTAATCACCTTTTTCCTCTAACCATTTGTTTAAAATGTTAAGTACGGTAACAACCCGATCATACTCCATTCTCTTAGGTCCAATAATGGCTATTGTTCCTTCCTCACCCCCTAAAGAATAATTTGTCTTAACAACCGTAACATTATCATCAAAATTATTTTCGCTTCCAATATAAATACTAATATCACGGTTATCACTTTTTTCTATTTTTCTTACTTGTTCTCCATCTTCAAGTTTAGAAATAAGACGTTTAATCTCTGAAGGTTCACTATACTCAGGTTGATTTAACATTTTTGATTTACCAACAACGTGGATGTTTTCATTATTACTAATAAAATCATGGAAAGCATCATAAAAAATGCCATACACAGCTTCATACTGTTCTACTTGTTTAGAAATAATTGGTTTTACATCATACTCTAATCTTTCACCAACCATAGATAAAGGAGTACCAACTAGCATTTTATTAATAATCTCACTAATTTTTACTACTTCCAACATATTAATATCTGGCGAAATACTAAATTGCTTATTTTTAACAATACCTTTATCCGTACAAACAAGTGCAACTAATTTTTCTTCATCAAGAGGAATAATATTAATCTGTCTCAAAACATTATCTGCACTATATTCTCCAAGAGAAATACTCGTATAATTAGTAATATCACTAATAATCTCTAAACATTTTTCAATAGCATCACTAACTGTCAAGTTCTTATTAGAAAATAATGTTTGAAGTTTTAACATATCTTCCCCACTAAGCTCTTTAGGTACCATTAAGTTTTCTACATAATAACGATATCCTGCTTCACTAGGAATACGTCCACTAGAAATATGATTTTTCTCTAGCAAACCTAATTTCTCTAAAGCAGCCATTTCATTACGAATTGTAGCACTAGAACAGTGGAACTTATCACACAAATGCTTTGAACCAATAGGTTTAACTTCCTTGATATAGCATTCCACAATTTCTTTAAGTAAGTAATTTTTTCGATCATCCACTTAACATCACCTGCTTTAGCACCCATTACCTCTAAGTGCTAATACCATTATAATATTATGCTTAGCACTTGTCAATATATAACTGCTAATTTTTTAAAATTTTACAAATCATATTGATTTGGTATACGAAACAGTTCAATTTGAATGATGAAATATATTGATTTCACTGGTAAAAATATATAAATTGGTGATTTGTTTCTTTATTCTTTTTATGATATAGTGCATCTATGAAAGGTGGTATTACATGTATAAAAGCAAAGACACGTTAATGCATGATTTAATTTTTAAAGAAACTTTTGCTGATAAAGATAATCGTAGACAATTAGAAAAACTATTAGAATTAATTTTAGAATATCCAAAAGGATATTTAAAAAATAAACTGGAAGTCCATTATGAAAGCCCTCTTAAAAAAGACAATATACATCAAAAAAATGTAAGAGGAGATATTGTGGTAGAGTTTGGTGATACAACAATTAATATAGAAGCATATACTTATTTTAATATGGATTCACTAGATAAAAGTTTATATTATGTTATGCGAATACAAGCAAATAAACTGAATATTGGTGATGGATATCATAAATTAGGAAAAACAATACAAATTAATTTCGTAGAGAAATCTAGTTTAGATTTAAAAGATGAATTAATCACTAATTTTTATTTAACAAGTGAAAAAGATCTTGATACAAAAATATTAACTGATAAGTTTTGTGTCAAAATAGTGCAAATTGACAAAGCAAGAAAGTTAGGCTATACTAATAATGAGTTAGAAAGATGGCTTAAGTTTATCGCTGCCGAAAGTGGTAATGAACGAGCTAGTATTGCCAAAGGAGATGGGTTATTAGTGGAACTAAACAAATGGATACACAAATATGTAGCAGATGATAAAATGCAGGAAGAATTAAATAAATGGGACTTAGAAATAGCTGAGGATAAAGGATTTGAACAAGGCATTAAACAAGGTATTGAGCAAGGTATTGAGCAAGGTATTGAGCAAGGTATTGAGCAAGGTATTGAACAACGAAACATTGAAATTGTTAAAGCAATGTTAGAATCTAATGTACCAATTAAAGATATTGCTAAATATACCGGATTATCAATTGAAAAAATAAATTCACTAAAAGAAAACAAATAAGTTTTCTTTTTCAAAGAAAAAATATATACAATTTTACAAACAAAAAAGCACTTAATCAAAGGAGATGGGTTATTAATGGAACTAAATAAATGGATACACAAATATGTAGCAGATGATAAAATGCAGGAAGAATTAAATAAATGGGACTTAGAAATAGCTGAGGATAAAGGATTTGAACAAGGCATTAAACAAGGTATTGAACAACGTAACATTGAAATTGTTAAAGCAATGTTAGAATCTAATGTACCAATAAAAGATATTATCAAATATACCAATTTATCTATGGAAGAAATTAAACAATTGAAGAAAGAAGAAAATTAATTCTTTTTTTCTTTTTCATAAAAAAGCATTTCTTCCATAATATTTTAATATGAATATAGGAGTTAAATTACAAAGAGTAAATGAAGAAAACTTTATTTGGGTAGTATATTTTTTCATCATTATTGCTGCTCTTCTTTCCAATGCTTATGAAAAATACTTTTTAGAAACTGGAGATTATCGCAAGCAAAAAATATTTAGAACATTAAACATCACTATTTTTAGTGTAGCATTCTTTATTTATTTATATTTTCTTGTAATTAGCTATCAAAATGTTCAAGAATTAAGAGAAACAAGCACAAAAAAAGAAGTATTAAGTGCTCACTTGCAACTTATTGCTTCCCTACTTTTCTTAGTCGCTGGAGGTATAGCTTTAGTCTCAGAAATTAACCGAGAAGATCCTAACACAGATATTGGTGTAGTCTAACCCTGTAAAGAACGATAAGCATGATGAGCTTCTAGTACTCTATCTTTTAAAGAAGCAAGTTCTCCAACACTAACTACTTGATATCCTTCTGCATAAAGCTTTGGAAGTAATATTTCTAAAGCTTGTAAACTAGTTTCATAAAGTTCATGCATCAAGATAATTGAACCATCTGATACATTCTCCATAACATAATTGACGATATGATCAACATCCCGATATCGCCAGTCCTCAGTATCTAAATTCCATAAAATTAAAGGATAATCAACATTTTCTAAAGTAGTTTTATTGTAAGCTCCATAAGGAGGTCTAACATACTTAATATGATCATTCGTAATTTGATAAAACAAATCATCAGTTTTTTTAATACTAGCATTTACATCTTCTATACTACTAGTTTTCATATTTAAATGATTATAAGTATGACTAGCTACTTCATTACCAGACTGATAAGTATCTAAAACACATTTTTGACAAGTTTGCATCATTGTGCCAACCATAAAAAATGTAGCATGAGCTTTATTTCTAGCTAAAACATCTAAAAATTTGGCATTATACTTACTACTAGGTCCATCATCAAAAGTAATAGCAACCACTTTTTTATCTTTACTATATTGATAACCATCTTCATTAGTATATTCTGAATCTAATAAATGGGTAAAATCTAAATAATCATGAATTTCATTATAATTAATTTTAAGTGTTATTTCTTCTTCTACATCATATAAATAAGTATAATCATAATAATAAATAATCATTTCATTTTCTTTAACCAAATAAACCTTATTTCCATTACCATCAATAATACCCTGAACAATAAATTCTGGATATTTTAAATTTAATAATTCTAATTCTTTATTTTTAAAATCTTCTAACTTACCCTCTTTAATCAAATCTTCAATACTTAATTCTTCCCCAGTATCCTCATCAATAAAATAAGTTTTTACTCGATCATTTTCCAAAAAAGCAAGACTAGTAAATTCTTCTATTTGCGTACTTTCATAAATCAAATTACTATTTTCACTTTTTACATTTCCAATAATTTCTTCAACATTGATGATAGGAACACTAGTTGATGAATTATCATCTATTAAAGGCTTTTCTTCTAAAGTAAATCCTTTAAAAACAAAATAAGTAGCTAAAACTAGTAACACAATAATTAATATAATAAATATAATTCTAAACACCTTATACTTCACTTTAATCACTACCTATATTTATTATAACAAGATTTAAATATTTTTTACATCCTTTTTCATAAATGTGACATAAGTTATACATAGCATAACAAATAAATAAGCAAAAATAACTAGTAAAGATGTGAATAATGAAGCACCATAAGGTTGAGCTTGATGAGAGACTAAATAACTAAAATCCCAATATAAAGAAACAAAACATTTAAATACTGGCAATGGATATACTAAAGCTAAATTAGAAACAACATTTAAAAGCAAATAGAAAAGAAAACTAATCGTAATCGCTGCTGAAGTAGAAAGAGTAACTGTACTAATAAAGAAAGCAAAAATACCAAGGACATAATATATACCCAAACTACTGATTAATAAACAAGCAAGATAGCCAAGAGGCGAATAACTAAGAAGTACCCCATCTTGATATAAAACAATAGGAACACTTAAAGAATCAAAGCCTAAAATAATTCCCCCAATAACAAGTTCAATAACACTCATAAAAATCATAATAAAAGGAATGAGTAAAAGAACAACCAATAATTTTGAAGTTAAAATGGTTCTTCTCTTAAAAGGTTTAACTAGTAATGACTTAATTGTTCCCCGAGCATATTCTTCACTTACAATAGAACCAGCTAACATAATCACATAAATCAAAATAAATATTCCAAATTCAGCCGGAAAATTTGCTAAAACTGCTCTTAAATTAGTTTCATTCAAAATATCTTGTTTATGCGTAATCACATATTCATGCAAACTCATTTTCTCACTCAAGAAAGAAAGTCTTTCTTCTTCATCTTGAGTTAAATAATCATCATGTAACAAATTAACATATTCAACCATATTTTCTTCTAAAAAATCTAAAGAACGATGTAAATAATTCCCATCATCATAAGGCACATTATTTTCCTTTCGATAAAAAGCTAAATCAAGCAATTCTTGATAACGCATCTGTTCTACTCCCTGTGTATTATTAACTCGTTCTTCTAAATATTGGATTCTTTCATCCAAAAAATACTCCCAATTATTATCCTTTACATACTCTATATATTCATCTAAATTATTTTGATAAAGCTGCGTTAACTCTTCATCCTCCAAAATATACATACTTTCATAAAAACGATAAATTGGTGTATACAAAAAATGATCAACCAAATATTCTTGTACAGAACTTCTATATGTCTTTTTTAACTCTTCCATTTTAATTGTCGTTAAATTTTCTACATAGATAAGCAAATCTTCATCTTGAGTTAAATCTAATTCTTCATTCATAGCAACTAATTCTTCTATATCTACTTCCTCTATAGTAACATAATCCATAGAAGTCTGATAAACAATATTCGTTAAAATACAAAACAAAATAAAAATTAAAGTAACAATATAAAAACTTTTCTTCTTTAAAAGTTTAATGATTTCATTTTTCATCAACCTAATCAATTCCATCACCATCTTTTCTTTTCATAAAAGCTTCTTCTAAACTCATGTTCTCTTTTTTTACTTCATATAAATCAACATGATTTTCTACAAGTAAACGAATAAAGGAAGCAACGTCTTCTTCATCCCGAACAACCTCTAAATAGTGTTCATCTATAACGCGATCATTATCCATCAATAGCCTTTTGCACAAACTAGTATCTTTAACTTTCAATATATATTTAGTATCATCCATTTCTTTTAATTCTTTCATAGAAGTCTCTTCAAGAATACGGCCATGAGCCAAAATACAAACACGATTACAAAAGCTTTCTAATTCACTTAAATTATGACTAGAAATAAGTATCCCAACACCAGATGCAGCAAGCCTTTTCAGCATAACTCTTAAATCTTTAATCCCCTCAGGATCAAGCCCATTCGTAGGCTCATCAAGTAAAAGTAAACGAGGAGAATTTAGTAAAGCTGCTGCTATGCCAAGTCTTTGCCTCATCCCAAGAGAATACTTATTAACTTGATCATGAATACGATTTTCAAGTCCCACTAATTCAACTACTCTTAATACGTCATCCATAACCACATTTTTATACATTCTAGCTTGTATTTTCAAGTTTTCCATCCCACTTAAATAAAGATAAGCATCCGGTTCTTCTACAATAGAACCAACTCTTTCTATCGCTTTTACATAATTCTTCTTCAAATCATAACCATTAATAACAACGCTTCCTGAGCTAATTCTCTGTAATCCCAAAATACACTTAATTGTTGTTGTTTTACCAGCCCCATTAGGTCCAATAAAAGCAAGAATATCTCCTTCATTAATCTGAAAAGAAACATCTTTTAAAATCTCTTTCTTCCCTATTCTTTTACATAATTTATCTACCTTTAATATTTCCATAACAACCCTTCTAACATCTATATTATACCAAAATATTAGATTTATTGCAGACTCTTAATTACTTATCATACCTAAAGCTAAGCAAAAAAGCAAGAAAAAGAGTTCGACATTTTCTGCAAAACAGCCAAAATAAAAAAAGAGTTACATAAGAATGATTAATTTCATTCTTTTATTTTACTCTTCTTACTTAACTTTCTAACTAAAGGACAATTTAAAGAACACTCTAAATTATATTCATCTTCTAAATTCAATTCATAAGCATGATAAACACGATAACATAAAGCTTCAAACTCTTCTAAAGTCATTGGTAAAGAAAACAAAGAGCCTACTTCCATAACCAGATTTGGTGTTACATAAGCTTGATGTTTAGACTGATTATACAAAAAAGCATGATAAGAAATATATTCACACCCAACAGGAATAACAGCCCCACTAATATGACAAGTATGCATCTTTTTAGCTACTAATACTTCTACTTTAGGATAAAAGAAAACTGTATCTTTAGGAAACAAATAAGTACTAACCGGTTCATCTATTTCTTCTAAACTATGATAAAGTTCCGAAATAGATAACCCAAATTGAAGTTCATCAGTAGGATATAACTCTTCTAAACGCTTAAACTCCCGATAATAAAAAGAAACATACTTATCCCTAATTTTAGCATCACCTATATCACTTAACTCAAAAAAAGAACATAAATCCCAATTACAATCATCAATATTCATACTACCACCATATTCTCCATTTTATCATCACTAAAAAAGAATTACAACAAAAAAGTTCTCCATTTTAGAAGAACTATTTTCTTGCCCATACATACAGAACTAGAAATATAATATTTTGGTCAAAATCATCTAATCATAAGCAGTATGAACAAGACATAGGCAAGAATACTATTGTTTTAACAAATATGGATTATTTTCACTTCCATCTCCACCAGATATCGCGATATTAGATTTTAGATAGATAGATGGACGGGCGCCATAGCCGTAAGTCGCGATGTTGCTGCCCAAATTGCCGAGGATAGTGACATTAAAGACGTTATTCGAGAGAGAAGAACTGGGGGTAAGAGTCCATTGATCTGAACCGTTAAATAGCCAATCGTTATCATAACAATCACTAACCCAGGCATATAATTCTTTTGCTAAACATGCTGCCCTATCAGTTACACTTCCTCCACTGGTCGCATATCCATAATCACTTGGATACATTAACCCTACTTCTCCTACCCATTCTGTTGCATGCC
>CALVQO010000029.1 GCA_944358145.1 uncultured Bacilli bacterium
GCTAATATTCCTGAGGAAGTTAAGAAAATAGAAATGCCTAAACCTTTTGTTAAGAAAACTTTGGAATGGATTATTGCTCAAGTATTTAAAAGATATAAAACAACTGAGACTTCTATTATGCTTGATAAATTAAAAGATTTAGGATTTAAATATTCAACAGTTGCTGGTATTACGGTTTCTGTTGCGGACATTGTTCGTAGTGAGAAGAAACCTGAAATTATAGCAAATGCCAAGGAAAAAGTTGAAAAAGTAAATAAACAGTTTAAACGTGGTTTAATTACTGATGCTGAACGTTATAATAGTGTTATTGAAATTTGGACTGAAGCAAATGATGAAGTTAAAAAAGAATTACAAGCAATCTCTAAAGATGATTTTGATAATCCAATTTTCATGATGATGAACTCAAATGCTCGTGGATCTATTTCAAACTTTACCCAACTTGCTGGTATGCGTGGACTTATGGCTAAGCCAGATGGTTCAACTGTTGAAATACCAATTACTTCATGTTTTATTGAAGGATTAGACGTATCAGAATTCTTCTTATCCACTCATGGTTCTCGTAAAGGATCTGCCGATACTGCTTTACGTACAGCTGACTCTGGATATTTAACAAGACGTCTTGTTGACGTAGCTCAAGATATTATTGTTAAAGAATTTGACTGTGGAGCTATTGCTGGTGTTGAGGTATATGATTTATTAAATGATAAAGATGGATCTGTTATTGAATCTTTACAAGAACGTATTTTAGGTAGATATACTGCTAAGAAAGTAATTAATCCAGAAACAAAAGAAGTAATTGCCCAAAAAGATGAATTAATTACTGAAAACATCGCTGCTAAAATTGCTAAAGCTGGTGTTAAAAAGGTTGAAATTAGAAGTGTTCTTACTTGTAAGACACAAAATGGTGTATGTCAAAAATGTTATGGACGTAACCTTGCTACTGGTAACCTTGTTGAGACTGGTGAGGCTGTTGGTATTATGGCTGCTCAATCCATTGGTGAACCTGGTACACAGTTAACCATGCGTACATTCCATACTGGTGGTGTTGCTGGAGGAGACGATATCACTCAAGGTCTTCCAAGAGTTGAGGAATTATTCGAAGCTCGTACTCCTAAGTATAAAGCAACTATTTCCGAAATTAATGGTAAAGTTATTTCTATTGAAGAACAAAATGGTAAACATAAAGTTGTTGTGGAAAATGAAGCAGGTATCAGAGAACATATTACAAATTACAATACTAAACTTAGAGTTGAAGTTGGGGATATGGTTCAAGCTGGTGAGAAACTTACAGAAGGATCTATTGCACCAAAAGAATTACTTGCTGTTACTGATCCACTTACAGCGCAAGAATATATTTTGAAAGAAATTCAGTCTGTATATAAACTTCAAGGTGTTGATATTAACGATAAACATATTGAAATTATTGTTAAGAGAATGATTAATAAAGTTCGTGTTGTAGATTCTGGTGATACTGACTTTGTTGAAGGTTTAACTGTTTCTCTAAGAGAATTTACGGAAGGAAATAAACCAGTAATCTTACGCGGTGGAGTACCTGCTACAGGTCGTCCAATTATGCTTGGTATTACTAAATCTTCACTTGAAACTGATAGTTACTTATCTGCTGCATCATTCCAAGAAACTACTAGAGTACTTACTGATGCTGCGATTCGTGGTAAAGTAGATTACTTACGTGGCTTGAAAGAAAATGTTATTATTGGTAAACTTATTCCAGCTGGTACTGGTGCAAAAGAATATAATGACATTGATATTTATCTTGAAAAAGAATTTATGGAAGATGATGCTGCTGAATTTCTAGAAGATAAATTACTTGAAGATGAAAATAGTGAAAATATATTAGATGAAGAAAGTTCAATGGAAGTAATTGATGCCATTGATGAAGAAGAGACTGCAACAGTAAGTGATACTCGGGCAGGTAATGATGAAGAAAGCAAAGAGTAATGCTTTCTTTTTTCTTGCGTTTTTCTTAATTTATGATATACTTTTGGTATAGAGAGTGATGTTTATGAGAAAATGGATTGGATGGATAATTTTTTTTGTTGTCGTTATTGGTCTTGCAGTTGGTGGTTTCTTTTTAGCTACTAGTTTTGATGTAGATACTTTTCAGTTTAAGGAAGTAGAAATATTGGATTATGATGATTTTACTATTAATGATTTGGTGGAACAAGATATTATTTGTAATGATAAAGGTTGTAAATTCAAGGATAAAGATGTAATATTTACGATTAGTGATGTTAAGGAATTAGGTAAACAGGATGTAGTATTGAAAATAGAGTATGATGGTGAAAAATTTGAGAAAACTTTTCATGTTGATGTAGTTGATCAAAAGAATCCAGAAATTATTTTAAGTAATTCAGCGATTATTGTTGATTTGAATGAAGATATTGATGCTAGTTCTTATATTACGGAAGTAAAAGATAATTATGATACTTTAAATGTAGAAGATATTTCTATTGAAAATAATGTCGATTTAAAGAATCCGGGAGATTATGAAATTGTTTATACGATAAAAGATTCTTCAAATAATGAAGGGAAGGCTGTTTTAAAGGTTAAAGTTAAAGGTAAAAATGAGGTTGTATCTTCTGATTCAGATGATGATACTAATCAAGAAGTAGTTAATTTTAGTTGGAGTTATGAAATATCAGGATTATATTCAGAAAAAGGTTCTATGAATCAAGATAATCATTATAGTTCAATTGAAAAAAATATTGAAGTTGGTTGGGATTCTACTTTTAAAATCGACTCTAGTTTTGTAGGGAATGGTAATTATACTATTCGATATGTTGTTAGTAAGAATAAAATTACTGGGGATATATTAAGTCCTATTGGAGGAGGATTACCGGTTTCTAAGACGGATCAGTTCACTAATCAAGATTCTTCTAGTTTTGTATATACTTTTAGTGAAGAAGGTACGTATTATGTTCTTATTACTATTATGGATAAGGATAAAAATACCGTGCTTGAAAAAGAGTTAATTTTGCATTTATCTAGTCCGTCTGAAGTAAAAGATATGAAATTATTAACTGAGGATTTTGGGGAATATTTAACTATTGATTGTGAATTTATTGGTGGTAGTGAAGAGTTATATTTTGTAGCTATTTTAAATGATTCTAATGATCCTAGAGCGTTAAGTGATGAGATTATTACTTCAGATAATAATGAAATTCGTCTTTATTATACAGCGGGATATTATTATGAGATTAAAGGGGTATTGGTTAATCGTAATGAAGATATTGTGATGTCTAAAACTTTGAAGATTCAAAAATAGAAAAGTCAGGGGTAGAATGGAAGAATTATTTAATAAACTTTGTTTAGTAGAAGAAAAAATTGAGGAAAATTATTTGTTTCTTGTAGAAACGGAATTTAATCATAGGAATGATGATTATGGTTATTATTTAAAGAATTTAAAAGAGTTGCTTTTATTAGAAGAAGAATTAATTCAAATGATTATTAATCGAGGGTATATTAATGAACTTCAAGAAAAAATTAGTTCAGTTAAACAATTTGCTTCTACTAATTTTGCTTTGGGACATATTACTAATTCTTATTTTTTCCGATTAATTAATCTTGTTGATCGTATTAATATGGATTTAGGTACTGAATATGTTTTTGCTTTAAAATATGATATTAATAAAATTATTTTACGGATATTAGAAGAGTTAATCGATAATCCAGCATATGAAGATATTCGAGAAGATTTGATTTATTATAAATTTAATTTGATTTATCTTAATTATGATAGTGAAAGTGATTTTGTTTATGGAGAAACAAATAAACAGGTTGAGCTTAAATCGGATGATTATCGAAAACAAAATTTTTCTAGTTCTATGTATTTAGATTTGGGATTTTTAGTATTATTTAGTAAACAAGATCTTGATCAATTATATGTAAGTAGTATTGATAATAAGCATGATCAAGTGAAAGTAATTAGTTATATTTTGGATTTTTTAGCTCGATTAACATTATGTAGAGATGATGCTTTAGCATTTGTTATTGATGATGTTCAAAATCTAATGATAAGTGATGAATTGGATTTAGAAGTAAAAGAGATAGTAATTAGTTTATTACAAGTTTTTGAAGAAATTAAAGATAGTTTAGTTTGGAAAAAATAATGCTTTTCAATTATTTTATTTTAATATATAATAAAATATAGGAGGGTTTATGGATTTAGATAGTAAGATTACAAGAATTGTTTTGCTAGAAGAAAAAATTGGCTTAATTTTAGAGCAGATTTCTAATTTGGAGTTAGTAGAATTTGTTATAGTTGATGGTGTTTTTACTCGTGTTTTAGATTACATACAGGTTTTGAATCAAAAAATTGAAGTTTTAGAGCAAATAAAAAAAGATTTAGTAGATGATATTTTGGAGCATACAGAACTTGAACAATTATATCAAGTTATGGCTTCATTACCTGATGGTAGACTTAAGATGATGAAGAGTTTAACTGCTGTTAATTTAATTGAGCTAAAGAATAGAAAGATGGAGGAGGAAAAAGTTTTATGATGAAAATTACACAAGATGATATTGTTAATTATTCAAAACAATATGGATTTATTTTTCAAGGAAGTGAAATTTATGGAGGACTTGCTAATACATGGGATTATGGTCCTTTAGGTAGAGAATTAAAAGAAAATATAAGAAGAGCTTGG
This sequence comes from uncultured Bacilli bacterium, assembly GCA_944358145.1. Taxonomy (GTDB): domain Bacteria; phylum Bacillota_I; class Bacilli_A; order RF39; family UBA660; genus Caccenecus. The sequence goes on from CALVQO010000029.1 coordinate 4,668, forward strand.
TGGAAGAAGTTTGTACAAGAAAATCCATATAATTATGGACTTGATAGTGCAATACTTATGAATCCGGAGGTATGGGTTGCATCAGGTCACGTCACTAACTTTAATGATCCATTAGTGGACTGTAAAGCTTGTAAAGCTAGATTTCGGGCTGATAAATTAATTGAAGAACATACTAAGGGAGCAATTACGGGGGATGGATGGAGTAATGAAGAGTTGGAAAATTATCTAGTTACTCATGAAATTAAATGTCCTAAGTGTGGTAAACAAGATTTTACTTCTATTCGTAAGTTTAATTTACTTTTTGAGACTCATCAAGGAGTTACGGAAGATACTAAATCTAAAGTATATTTAAGAGGAGAGACTGCTCAAGGAATATTTGTTAATTTTTTAAATGTACAAAGAAGTATGCGTACTAAGCTACCTTTTGGTATTTGTCAGACTGGTAAGAGCTTTCGAAATGAAATTACACCAGGAAACTTTATTTTTAGAACTAGAGAATTTGAACAAATGGAATTGGAATTCTTTTGTAAGCCAGGAGATGATTTAGAATGGTTTGGTTATTGGAAGAATTTTTGCTTAGATTTTTTGAAGACTTTGGGAATACGTAAAGAAAATTTAAGATATCGAGATCATGCTAAAGAAGAATTGTCTTTTTATAGTGTAGCAACAACTGATATAGAATATAAATTTCCTATGGGTTGGGGTGAACTATGGGGTATTGCAGATCGTACTGATTATGATCTTGGCGTACATATGGAACATTCTAAAGTTGATTTAAGATATTTAGATCCAGATACAAATGAAAAGTATTTGCCTTATGTTATTGAACCTAGTGTAGGATTAGATCGTTTGGTTTATGCTATTCTTACTGATGCGTATACTAAAGAGTCTTTAGATAATGGAGAGGAAAGAGAAGTGCTAAAAATTCATCCTGCTTTAGCACCAATTAAAGTAACGATACTTCCTTTAATCAAAAAAGTTCACGGAGATAAAGCAATGGATTTATATGGGGATTTAGCTAAATATTTTATGTGCACAATTGATACATCAGGTTCTATTGGTAAAAGATATAGAAGAAGTGATGCTGTTGGTACACCACTTTGTATTACTGTTGATGGTGAAACAATTAATAATGATACAGTAACTATTAGAAACAGAGATACGATGGAACAAATAACTTTACCTATTAGTGAATTAAAAGATTATATTGAAGATGTAATTAAATTTTAACTTGTATTTATTAAAAAAATAAATTATAATTAATTTAGTAGAGCATTAGGTCTAAATGCCTACTTTTGGTTGTAGACATTAACCGTCATGTTGGTGCAAACTATGATGATGGTTGATGTCTTTTTTGGTTTAAACCAATTTATAAGTTTAGAAAATACTTTCTTCAACTCGGCATTTGTGTTGAAAATAAAAAAGAACCTATTTTAAATATTTAGGTTCATCTATTTTACCTAAGAGATAATCAGCGGAGATGTTATATTTTTTGCATAGGATATAAAGAAAAGGGGTAGCAATTAAGTATCTTCCTATTTCATAACCTGCAATTGTGCCTTTACCTATATTGAGGATGTTTGCTAATTTAATTTGGGTTATACTAAATTCTTTTCTAACTTCTTTTATTCTTTGTCCGCAGATATTTTTATTTATTTCTTTATTTATTTTAGCATATTGTTTTGTAGTGGTTAATTCGAAAATATAATCAAGAGAAACATTAAAGTATTCACTTAAAGTTATTAAATGTTTGATGGGAATAATTATATATTCTCTTTCATATTGGCAGTAAGCAGTTTCTCCAATTTTTAGCATGTTGGCTATGTCTTTTTGCTTTAGCTGTCTTTCTTCTCTAAGTTCTTTTAGTCTGTTTTTATACATTTTAATCACCGGATTTATTTTCTCATTTTTTGTGTAGAAAAAACTATAACTTCAAAAATACCGAGATTTTTCTTGACTTTTAATATACCCAAGTTTATAATTAATATGTAAGCTAGGAAACTTATCATAGCTTATGTTTTAATCAAAATAAATGAAGTAGAACTTTATTAAGGAGCCGGAGTTATGGGGGCGTATTAAAAGGAATATTATTATTGGAATAGTAGTGGTATTACTTATCAGTGCAATAATACTTAATTTTACGAAAGCAAAATACAGAACAGCTGCAGATGTACCTATAGTGAGTGGAACAATTAATTATTCAGCAGCAGATTTAAATATTGTTGCAATAACTGTAGATGGAAAAAGTGTTGATACTATACCTGAAGGTTATTATGAATTAACAGATGAAAGTTATTGTACTATTGATGGAGAACTAGATGATAGTATTAAATTATTCTATGATAGGGAAATGCAAAAATTAACAGTAACTCCATTTACCACTAAAGGGACAAAATGTTATTTGGATTTTATTAAAGGTGATCCCGCAAAGGAAACATTAGATAAATTAGATTTAGTCGTTACTGAAGGAACTCTAAATTTTAATAATACAAGTTGTAGCAGTGGATGTGAAGAACAGACGGTGGGGTTATATGAAGAGACAACAAGTAAGGGAACAACGTATTATTTTAGAGGAGATGTAGAAAATAATTATCTAGAATTTGCGGGATTTTATTGGCGAATCATCAGGATTAATGAGGATGGTTCAATAAGAATTATCTTTAGTGGGGAGAAATCAGTTGTAGATCAAGTAGGAAAAGAAAGAGTACTTGCTAATGGTTATAATGATAGTAGTACTAATTATATGCAAATTCAGACAAGTAAATATAATAGTTCTTTCGGTCGAAGTGAAAATGTTGGATTTCGATATTTTCAAGGACAACAACGACCAAACGATACGAATAGTGGAATAGTAAGCACAATAAAGGGAGTATTGGATAGCTGGTATAATATTAATTTGCAAACATATGATAGTATGATCATAAATACTTCAGGATTCTGTAATGATCGGGAAGTAGCAAATGGCTTTTCATGGAGTAGTCAACCAAGTGGTACGATCTATTATAGAGCTTATGAAAGGGTAAAAGATAATAAAATACCAAGTTTTGATTGTAGTAATATCAATGATTTATATACAACCAAGATTGGATTAATCACAGCTGATGAAGTAGCCTATGCTGGAGGAAAATATTCTACTAATAATTATAGCTATTATCTTTTTACAGGCAATGAATATTGGACGATATCTCCGTTTGACTTTCTCAATGGTGTTGCTTTTGTGTTTAATGTGTCTTTGAATGGAATCTTGAACTATAGCGATGTGTCTAATACGAGTGGTGTACGTCCGGTTATTAATATCTCATCTAGCATTACTGTTACAGGTTCAGGAACGATTAATGATCCTTATGTTGTTCAATAAATTAAAGTACTTATTCAGATTTAAGTGCTTTTTTCTTTAAAAGTATTTATTATTGTTGGGGTTATGTGTTATAATTTTTATGGATTTAATCTTTTAGGAGGTTCATATGAAGTTAGTTACATTGTTACCTGCTGATCAGTATGTAGTGGTAAATAAAACGATTTTAACAGAAATTGATAAAAAGAACTTAATTAATTTATATGAACCTATTATTGGTTTTGGAGCTGTTAGTTTATATCTTACTTTGTGGAGTGATTTGGATTCTTTGGAAATTATGAGTAGAGATTTTACTCATCATCATTTAATGAGTATTTTGAAGTGTAGTTTGGAAGGAATTAAACAAGCTAGAGAAGCATTGGAAGCTGTAGGTTTGATGAAAACTTATTATAAGGAAGGAGATATTAATTCTTATGTTTATGAACTTTATTCTCCTTTATCTGCTAGTGAATTTTTTAATAATCCTATTTTAAATATTGTTTTATATAATAATGTTGGCGAAGAAGAATATAATCATTTGAAAAAGATGTATCGAAAAGTTAGTGTGGATTTAAAAGATTATGTTGATATTACTAAGACGTTGAATGAAACTTTTGAGTCTACTAGTATGCCTATTGTGGAAGCTAGAAGTAGAGAGGTATTACCATTAAATATAAAGAGTGATGTTGATTTTGATTTAATTCTTAGTAGTATTCCTAAAGGAATATTAAATGAAAAAGCTTTAAATAAGAAAATGAAAGAATTAATTATTAATCTTGCTTTTATTTATGATTTAGATACTTTAAAGATAGTAGAATTAATACGAGCTAGTTTAAATGAAAGAGGGGGAATAGAAAGAGATACATTAAGAAAAAATGCTCGAAAGTATTATCAGTTTAATCATGGAAATTTACCAACATTAGTTTATCGTACACAACCAGAGTATTTGAAAACTCCTACAGGAGATACTTCAAAAAAAGGAAGAATTATTGGAGTGTTTGAAAATACTAGTCCATATGACTTTTTAAAGAGTAAGTATCATGGGGCTAATCCTACTAGTAGAGATTTGAAATTGTTGGAAATGTTGATGATAGATTTAGAGCTTAATCCAGCAGTAGTTAATGTTTTAATTGATTATGTTTTGAAGAAAAATAATAATAAGCTTAGCTTAAGTTATGTGGAAACTGTAGCAGGACAGTGGAAGCGAGCAGGTGTTAAAACAGCTAAAGAAGCGATGGATTTAGCAGAAAAAGAACATAAGAAAATGATAAAAAATAGTGATAAGAAAAATACGAAAAATATTAAAGAAGCACCTGTACCTATATGGTTTGATAAAAGAATTGAGAAATCAGAAATTAGTGATGAAGAAGCTAAAGAATTAGAAGAATTGTTGAAGATTTAGGTGATGTTATGGAAAGTTTAAAAAATAATACTCAAGTTCAAAATTTACGGAAAGAATTATTAGATAATTATCGTAGTAATTTGAAAGATCAGACTTTTTGTAATTTAGTTAAGAAGTTAAAGATTAATGAAGATATTGGCTGTTTGTCTAATTCACAGTTGGAAGATAGTGTTAGAGAACTTAAAAATTGTCAAGGATGTAAAGGAATTTATGAATGTAAAAATAAAGTTATGGGTCATTATCTCTATCCTAAAGTAGATGGTAAAATATTGGATATGATTTATGTTCCTTGTCAATATAAAAAGGAAAATGATCGGTTATTAGCACTTAAAAATACAGCTAATAAAGAACTTTATCATGCTCGGTTTAAAGATATAGATGTTAAAGATAAAAATAGAGTAGAAGTGATTAAATGGATTAAAAAGTTTTATGATGAATTTGATGTTTATAAAGATATGAAAGGCCTTTATTTACATGGGTCTTTTGGAAGTGGGAAAAGTTTTTTAATTTATGCTTTATTCAATGAATTAAATATTAATAAAAAAGTGGATTTTATTGCTTTATATTTTCCTGATGTTTTAAAAACACTTAAAGAAGACTGGGATTCTTATAATGGTAAGATAGAAAGATATTCTACAGTTCCGATTTTACTTTTAGATGATATTGGGGCAGAACAAGTAAGTGAATGGGGTAGAGATGAAGTTCTTGGTACTATTCTTCAAAATCGAATGAATAATCATTTAACTACTTTTTTTACTTCTAATTTAACTATAGAAGAATTAGAATATCATTTATCATTAGCTAAAAGTAGTTTGGATAAAGTAAAGGCTAGAAGAATTATTGAGAGAATTAAACAACTTACTATAGATATGGAAATTATTACAGATAATAAAAGAAATTAAAAAAGAAAGTGTTAATCCTTTCTTTTTAATTTATGGTTTCTTCTAAACTATTTATATCACTGTTATTTTCTAATACTTTTTCTACAATATCTTCATAGTTTTCATCTTGATAAGCTTTTTCGATTTCTTCTTTAATTGTTTCATCATAGTTACTTGAATATCCTCTTAATTGATAGTCTTTACCAATGATGATTAAGGGAACAGAAGTAACAGTTCCTAGTTCTAATTCTTCACTTACAGCATTCATTAATTCTTTGTTTTCACTATTGTACCATACTTCATAAGCTTTGACTTCTAGATAAGGGTAAGAACTTAATATAGTTTTAAAATATTCAATAGCATGTTCACAATGTGGGCATCCACTTCCTCGAAATAGATAGACAGTTACTGTTTTTTCTTCATTTGGTGTAGATGTGGAAGAATTAGGATTTTCTTGATCTTTAGAAGTATCTTGATTTATGTTATCATTGTTTTCGTTAGATACTTCATTACTTAAATTAGCTTCAGTATTGTTTTCTTTATCGTTGTTGTTATTTACAATAAAGTAAAAAATAGTAATGGCTAGGATTAACGCGATAAGAGTTGATACTATACCTATAATAATTATTTTTGTTTCTTTTTTCATCATTTTTTCACCTATATTTAATTATATAGTAATATTGGGTTTGTTGCAAGTAAAAAGTGATGTAAAATTCATGTTAAGTTATTTTACATTTGTTTCTTTGTTTGTTATAATAAATGATAGGGTGAATAAAAATGGCGAACAAAAAGTATGATGCATCATCGATAAAAATTTTGGAAGGATTAGAAGCAGTAAGAAAACGTCCGGGAATGTATATTGGTAGTACAGATAAACGAGGCCTTCATCATTTAGTTTGGGAAATTGTAGATAATTCCATTGATGAAATTATTAATGGATATGGTAATCATATTAAAATAGTTTTACATAAAGATGGGTCTATAACTATAGCAGATAATGGTCGTGGTGTTCCTATTGGAATGCATGAGTCTGGTAAATCTACACCTGAGGTTATCTATACGATTTTACATGCTGGTGGTAAGTTTGAAGAAGGTAATTATAAGGTTAGTGGTGGATTACACGGTGTAGGTGCTAGTGTTGTTAATGCTTTGTCTAAATGGATGGATGTACTAATTTATCGGGATGGAGTTATTTCTAATATTCGTTTTAAAGATGGAGGAAATGTTGAAAGTGCTTTAAAAACAATTGGTACTACGAATAAGACTGGTACGGTTGTTACTTTTATGCCGGATTATGATATTTTTAAAAATTGTGCATTTTCTTATACAACTATTGTAGAAAGAATGCAAGAAAGTGCTTTTTTGATTCCGAATGTTGTTATTGAAGTAAGTGATGAAGATAGTAAGAAAGAAACTAAATTTCATTATGAAAATGGTTTAGTAGATTTTGTCCTTTTTATGAATGAGGGAAAAACAACATTAAATAAAGTTGTTAATTTTAGTGGAACTAAGAATGGTATTGAAGTTGATGTTGCTTTACAATATACTGATACTTATAATGAAAATATTATATCATTTGTTAATAATGTTAAAACAGTAGATGGTGGAACTCATGAGGTTGGATTTAAAACAGGTATTACTAAAGCGTTTAATGATTATGTAAAGTCTAATAATTTAATTAAAGGAAAAGATGCTACTTTTGATGGTAGTGATGTTCGTGAAGGACTTAGTGCTGTTATTAATTTGCGTATTCCTGAGGCTTTATTGCAGTTTGAAGGGCAAACAAAAGGTAAGCTTGGGACACCTGAGGCTAGAAGTATAACTGAGGCGATCACTTATGAAAATTTAAAGTTTTTCTTGGAAGAAAATAAAGAAGTGGCTTTAAATATTGTTGATAAAGCTAGTAAAAGTAAGTTTGCTAGAGAGGCTGCAAGAAAAGCTCGAGAAGAAGCAAGAAATGGAAAAGGTAAACAAAAATTAGAAAAGAATTTATCTGGTAAGCTTGCGCCAGCAACTAGCAAGAATCCTAAAATTAATGAACTTTTCTTAGTTGAGGGAGATTCTGCTGGTGGATCTGCTAAAGGAGGAAGGGATAGAAAGTTTCAAGCTATTCTTCCTTTAAGAGGTAAAGTTATTAATGCTGAGAAAGCTAATATAACAGAGATGCTTAAGAATGAAGAGATTAATACCATAATTCATACTATTGGAGCTGGTTTGGGTCAAGATTTTGATGTCAAAGATTCTAATTATGATAAAGTAATTATTATGACTGATGCCGATGTAGATGGATCACATATTCAAATTCTTCTTTTAACTTTCTTTTACCGTTTTATGAGACCACTTATTGAAGCAGGTAAACTTTATATAGCAAAACCACCTTTATATAAACTTGATTATGGAAAAAAACAGTTCTATGCTTATTCTGATGAGGAAAGATTTAAAATTGTTGCAGAAAATTCAGGTAAACCAGATATATCTAGAAATAAAGGTTTAGGTGAGATGAATGCAGAAGAGTTATGGGATACAACAATGAATCCTGAAACTAGAAGTTTAATTCGTGTTAATATTTATGATGCAGCTTTAGCTGAGAAAAGAGTGAATGTGCTTATGGGTGATAAAGTAGAACCTAGAAAAGAATGGATAGAAGAAAACATTGTGTTTACTATGGAAGATGATTTTAGAGTAGCTTAAAATTTTTAAGCTATTTTTTATTAACCTTTAAGGATGTGACTTGCAAGGGGCAAGTCACAAAAAACCACTAGCTAAGCTAGTGGAGTTAAAATACTTTCAGTAAAATGACATCTCGCGTGCTATAATATGGCTGTTCAGGCCCAATATTAAG
>CALVQO010000030.1 GCA_944358145.1 uncultured Bacilli bacterium
TTTCCTTAAGTTAATGACATTGTCTTTTAGGGGTGGATTTTTAATAATTATTTCAAAATTATTTTTGTTTGCTAATTCTAATAAATCTTTAAATAAATAATTGCTTCTTCCTAATTCATTAGATTGACACCAGTCTTTTGATTTATTGATGGTTTTAGCAAATTCTTTTTGAGTTAAATCTTTAGCTTGTCTCATGAATTTTAATATATCATTTGGTTCATAATTATTTGCCTTTATTTCCATAAGCTATACCTCTATTTCGAATTATAGCAAAAAAATTTTGCTGGATTTATATATGCGTATTGATAATACGTATCGTTTTTGATATATTTGTAATTGAATAACGTATTGATAATACATATAGTATACTTATTTTTAAGAAAAATATGTGGTTTAGTATTTTTGAAAGGAGTTATAATTATGGAATTTGAGGTATTAAAAAGAGGGTATATTAAAAGAAATATTATTATTGGATTAATAGCAGTATTACTCATTAGTGTAGTAATCCTTAATTTTACGAGAGCTAAATATAGAACGACTGCAGAAGTACCTATAGCAAATGGAACTATTAATTATTCAGCTGCAGATTTAAATATAGTTTCGGTGTATATAGAAAATGAAGAAGGTGTTTATGAAATAGTAGATACTATACCTGAGTCTGGGTATACATTAAACATTGAACAAAGTTATTGTGGAATTTCTAATAATGGAGAGATAGAAAAAGATGCTGCAGTAACTATACAATATGAGAATGGTTTAATTAATGTATTAGGAATAAGTAAAAGAGGTACAAAATGTTATTTTTATTTTGATGAACAACACGGGGCAGGAGATCAAATACTTGTAAATTATACGACTGTTTTAACGAGAGATGATTTTAGTACAATACTGGGTGATACAACAACAGGAACAATTTATAAATCTTTAGATGAAACTCAGTATGATGATGATGGAGAAGTTTATTATTTTGCTGGAAATCCAACTGATAATTGGGTATATTTTGCCGGATTTTATTGGCGAATTATAAGAATTAATGGTGATGGAAGTATACGCTTAATTTATAATGGAACAACTACAGCAACAACTAAGTACTCAAATAGGGACGAGTTCTTTTAATACTGGTACAAATCCAATTAAAGTGGGATATACGTATGAAGAGTCTTTGCAACGGACAAACTCTCAAAATGGAGGAACAGCAAGTATAATTAAGGGAGTATTAGATAATTGGTACAATAATAACTTAGAAAATTTTTCTGATTTTATAGAGCAAAATGCAAAATACTGTAATGATAGAACATTATCAGAAGGAAGTGTATGGACATCAGAAGAAAATTTTATTGGTGATAGTATACATTTTGCTGGTTATACCCGTAAGGAGGAGACACCAACATTTAAATGTCCTGCCGGAGTGAATAGTAGCGATTTATATACTCTAAATATAGGTTTAATTACATTAGATGAAGTTCGATTTGCAGGGGCTTATAATTATACTGAAAATACTCAATATTATTTGTATACGGGTTAAAACTATTGGACGATGACTCCTTATGATGCAAATGGATATGAAGAATGGCCAGTTAAAGTTTTTCCTGTTTCAACAACCGGGGGATTATGTACTTTTTGGTGTTCTCATTCTATTTCATCACCTGCAGGAGTAAGACCTGTTATAAATCTTCGTAGTGATGTTACCATAACTGGAAAAGGTACGGTATCAAATCCATATCCAGTAGTTGGAGCTTAAGCTCTTTTTTCTTTTTTTAAAATTTCATTCATTTATTAAAGACAAAATAAAAATAATATGTTAAAATATTTTTAGTTATCTAATAATTTATAAAGAGGTGTAGCATAAATGGCAAAGGTAATATCATTAGTTAATCAAAAGGGTGGAGTTGGTAAGACTACCACTAGCATCAATTTGGCCGCAGCTTTGGGAGTAGAGGGAAAGAAAACGCTTTTAATTGACTTAGATCCCCAAAGAAATGCTACGACAGGACTAGGACTTTCTAATGGTGATTATGAGCATGATGTTTATGAAGTAATGGCTGGAGTATGTAGTATTAAAGAGGCAATAAAAAAAACTAAATTCAAGAATTTATCCATTTTACCATCTACCATTAATTTAGCTGGTGTGGATGTTGAATTTGTTAAAAAAATGTTGGAAGATCCAGAGTTTAGGCAAAATGAACAATTAAGAAAGTCTATCGAAGAAATTAGAGATAGCTATGATTATATCATTATAGATTGTCAACCTGCATTGGGGCTTGCTACAATGAATGCATTAGTTGCTAGTGATTCTGTAATTATTCCAGTTCAATGTGAATTTTTTGCACTTGAAGGAATTACTCAGTTACTCAATTCTATTATTATGGTTCAGTCAAGTATGAATCCAACACTTAGAATTGAAGGCGTACTTTTAACGATGCTTGATGGTAGAACTATTATTGGTTTGGAAGTAATTGAAGAAGTTCGTAAATATTTTAAAGATAAAGTATTTAATACAATTATTCCTAGACTTGTTCGTTTGGTAGAAGCTCCAAGTCATGGAAAACCTATTAATGAATATGATCCTAAAAGTAAAGCAACAATGGCTTATGCCAATTTAGCAAAGGAAGTGATCAGTCGTGACCGAAACTAGAAAAAAAGCTTTAGGGAAAGGATTAGAACAATTATTTTCTAATGAAGTAATTAACTTTGATAACTTTGAAAAAGAAATTGTGGATGAAGGAAAGAATACGGGTGGTATTACAGAAATACCTTTAGATGAGATAAGAAGTAATCCTTATCAGCCTCGTGTTATCTTTGACTCTGAAGCATTAGAAGAACTTGCTAATTCCATTAAAGAACATGGAATAATTCAACCAATTATCGTTAAAAAAGGAATTAAGGGTTATGAGTTAGTAGCAGGTGAGAGACGTACTAGAGCAGCTAGACTTGCTGGACTTAAAACTATTCCTGCAATTATTAAAGAATTTAATGATGTAGAAATGATGGAAATAGCTCTTATTGAAAATATTGAGCGTGAGAATTTAAATCCTATTGAAGAAGCTAAGGCTTATGAAAATATTTTGAAAATTAATAATATTACACAAGAAGAATTGGCTCATAAATTTTCTAAAAGTAGAAGTTATATTACTAATATGCTTGGACTTCTTACTTTACCAGATATGGTAGTAAAGTTAGTTGAATCTAGAGAGTTATCAATGGGACATGCTAGAGCTTTAAGTAAGCTTGAAGATCAACGGAAAATAGAGGAGTTAGCACTCAAAATTGTTCGTGATGATTTAAGTGTTCGTGATACAGAAAAATTAATTAATACTTTAGATTTACCTAAAAAGCATACAATTAATAGAACTACTAATTATGATATTCGTTATAGTATTTATGAAAATTTATGTAGAGAAAAACTTGGTGTTAAAGTAAAAATTAATCATAAGAAAATTGAAATTCCTTATAAAGATGATGAAGAACTTGCTAGAATATTAGAAGAGTTAAATATTAATATTGAAGGAGAATAAAATGGATTTTTTAGAAAAAGTATTAGATGTTATTATGACTAAGCAGATCTTTGGAACAGCGATGGTTATTATTGTTACTTTTGTCTTAATTTCTATTTTTAATAAAGGAATAGAAAAAATAATGATTAAGGGTAAAACTGCTTTTGAGGTGAAGAGAAGAAAAACAATTATTAAGCTCTTTCAAAGTATTTTTAAATATGTCTTAATTATTATTGCTATGCTTATCATATTAGATTTTTATGGTGTAGATACTAAGAGTTTAATTGCTAGTTTAGGAGTATTGGGAGTTGTTTTAGGTTTAGCGTTGCAAGATACTGTTAAAGATTTTATTAGTGGAACAATGCTGATTATGGAGAATTATTTGGCTGTAGGAGATACAGTAACTTATAATAATTTTACTGGTGAAGTTATTGAACTTGGATTTAGAACAACTAAGATTAAAGGTTTTGATGGTGAAGTTATGATTATTGCTAATCGTAATATTGATACAATTATTAATGCTTCGCAAAAGAAAGCTAATCTTTATCTAGATATTCCCACTGCTTATGAAGAGAAAACAGAAAAAGTTGAAAAAGTGCTTACTACTGTAGTTAATCAAGCTATAGAAGATAAAATTATTCTTGCTGATTCTGTTTATCTTGGAGTTAATAGTTTTGATTCTTCAGCAGTTAATTATCTTATTAATATTCATTGTAATCAAGATGATCGTTATAAAGTGAAAAGAGAAATTTTAAAGAGAGTTAAAGAAGCTTATGAGAAAAATAAAATAAAAATACCTTATGAACAAGTAGAGGTGCATCATGGACAAGACATTTAATTTAGGTGATATTGTTGTGATGAAGAAGCCTCATGCTTGTGGTGAAAATAAATGGGAGATTATTCGGGTTGGTGTTGATATTAAAATTAAATGTATGAATTGTGGACGTGAAGTAATGATTGATCGTTTAGAATTTGTAAGAAAATTAAAAAAAGTTTTGGGTGAAGAAAATGAAGAAAAGAAATCTTAAAGATAGAATTACATTAGACCCGATTATGACTTTGTTAATCTTAATTGTTTTGACAATAGTTATTAGTGGTTTTTTAGCTTTACTTGGTGTTCAAGTAACTTATAATTCTATTACTGATAGTATATCTTTTAATTATACACAGAGTTTAGTTTCAGTAGAGTCTTTATTTAGTTTGAGTGGTTTTAAATATATATTTACGACAACTGTTTCTAACTTTGTCTCTTTTAAACCATTATCCAGTTTAATTATTATTTTAATTGGTATTGGAGTAATGGAGAAGAGTGGATTTTTAAAAACAGTAGTTACTCTTTTAACAAAAAAAGCAAAAAAGAAAACAGTAACATTTGTTTTAGTACTTATTTGTGTATTATCTAGTATTATGGGGGATTTACCATATGTAATTATGATTCCTCTTAGTGCTTTAATCTTTATTTATGGACATCGTAATCCATATATTGGTATTATTGCTAGTTTTGCGGCACTTTCTGCTGGTTCTGGTATAAGTTTATTTTTAACTAGTACTGATTCAGCATTAATGGATTATACTTTACTTGGTGCTCATGTATTAAATCAGTCTTATACACTTGGAACAACTGCTTTTGTATTTATTATGGCAGTAGCTGTTATTTTGGTTACATTGGCAATAACTTTTATTACTGAAAATATTATTGCTCCTAAGTTGCCAAAATATGAGTTTCCTGAGGAAGAAATGGAAAGTGAGTTTACAGTTACAAAAAGACAGTTACGTGGTTTAATTATTGCTGGTTTTGCTGGTATATTATATTTATTGTTCTTTATTTATTGTATTATACCTGGACTTCCTTTATCAGGAGCATTACTTGATTATTCACAGGAGTTTTATATTGATAAATTGTTTAGTGTAGATTCATTTTTTAGTACAGGATTTGTCTTTGTAGTAACCATGTTCTTTGTTATTTTAGGATTCTTCTATGGAGTAGGTGCGAAAACTATTCGAAATAATAAAGATTTGTGTGATGATCTTGGCCATAGTTTAGATGGTATTGGTAAAACGCTTGTGCTAATTTTCTTTGCTTCAACATTTATTAGTATTTTTAAGAGTACAAATATTGGAGAAGTAATTACAGCAGCTTTAGCAAATATTATGACTATTGATGGTTTGGGAGCTTTTCCACTGATTATTATTCTGTTTGTAGTTAGTGCTATTGCTACATTATTTTTACCAGGATCAACATTTAAATGGGCAATTATGGCTGGTATAGCTGTTCCAGCATTTTATAATATTGGACTTAGTCCTGAATTTGCTCAAACCATATTTAGATTTGGTGAAAGTGTAACAATGGGGCTTACTCCTCTTGCTACTTATTATGTGATTTATCTTGCTTATTTGGAAAAATATAATCAAAATAAAAAGCCAATTAATTTGTTTAAAACATTACGATATCAAGTACCATATAGTGTAGCAGTTGCAGTTATTCTTCTTGGTTTATTAATTGTTTGGTATATTATTGGACTTCCTTTAGGTATAGGTGGTTCTACTACAATTTAACATCAGTTTATCTGATGTTTTTTCTTTACATCATTTTAATTTTTGTTATAATAAGGATAAGCAGCAGATAATTCGTAGAAATATGAAGGAATAGCGAGTCGTTATTCTAGCAAATATTAGTACATTCATTTACTTAAAGTTGTTTCAATGTACACGCTTACGCTTTGTATTATTTTCATAATACTACTGTACATTTACACAATTTAAGATAATTTTTCAGTGCTGCTTTTCAGGTGATTTTTATGTGGAAGTATTTAGATAAAGATAAGTTGAAAGAGTTTATTTTGTCTTTTAATTTAGTAAGTGGCAATAAAAACGATGAAGAAAAATTGAAACTTTTATATACAATTAGTAATCATCCTGAGAATTTTTATCACAAAAAAGAAATATTTAAAAAGAATGGCAAGAAAAGGCATCTTTTAGTGCCAATGCCAGTACTTAAACATATTCAAAAGAATATTTTAAATCATGTTTTGATTGGACTTTCTGTTAGCTCATATGCGAATGCCTATGTTCCTGGGAAGAGTCTTTTTGATAATGCTTTGCCACATGTGAATCAAAAAATTATTTTGAAGCTTGATATTAAAGAATTCTTTTCGAATATTACATTTGAAACTCTTTATCAAGCTTTACCAAATACTATTTTTCCACCAGCAATAAAGGTTTTACTCTTAAAACTATGTACCTATGAAGATTATTTACCTCAAGGTGCTCCAACTAGTCCATATTTATCTAATTTGGTGATGAAAAATTTTGATAATTATATAGGTGAGTATTGTTGTAGAAGAAATATTTCTTATACTAGATATTCAGATGATTTAACATTCTCTGGTGATTTTATTGTCTTAGAATTAAAAAATAAAGTTGAGGGGTTCTTGGATGTTATGGGATTTAGTTTAAATGAAGAAAAAGTTAAGGTTTTAAGATCTCATCAAAGACAAAATGTTACGGGGTTAGTTGTTAACACACAACTTCATGTTTCTAAACAATATTTAAAGAAAATTAGACAAGAAATGTATTATATTCAGAAATATGGAGTGGATAATCATAATCAATTTACACACCAAAATGTTAGTTATGCATCTTTGCTTGGAAAAGTGAATTATGTTTTGAGTGTTGATCCAAATAATTTAGAATTTAAAAATTATCAAAAGTATTTAAAAATATGCTATAATAAGAATACTTTGGAGGGAGAAATATGAGTTTAAAAGCTGGTATTGTGGGACTTCCTAATGTTGGTAAGTCTACTTTATTTAATGCAATTACAAAGAAAAATATATTGGCAGCAAATTATCCTTTTGCAACTATTGACCCTAATGTGGGTATGGTTACGGTTCCGGATGAGAGATTACAATTTTTAGAGGATTTGTATCTTCCTAAAAGTATCGTTCCAACTACTTTTGAGTTTACGGATATAGCGGGTCTTGTTAAAGGCGCTTCTAAGGGTGAAGGGCTTGGAAATAAATTTTTAAGTCATATTAGAGAAGTTGATGCAATTGTAGAAGTTGTACGATGCTTTGATGATCCCAATATTACCCATGTTGAAGGTAAGACAGATCCAATTCGGGATATTGAAATTATTAATGTGGAACTTATTTTGGCTGATTTAGAAATTATCCTGAATCGATTAAATAAGATTATGAAGAAGGCAGAAACGACAAAAGATAAAGAGGCTGTTGCTGAAGTAGCAGTTCTTACGAAAGCAAAAGAAAACTTGGAGAAAAATATTCCTCTTAGGTTAGTAGATTTTAGTGATGATGAAAAACTTTTGATGAAAAATTTTAGTTTTATTACATTAAAACCACTTATTTATGTAGCTAATGTATTAGAAGATGATGTTGTATTGGGTGAAAATAATTATACAAAATTAGTAAGTGAATATGCCGATAAGGAGAAAGCTGGAGTTATTGTGATGTGCTGTAAAATGGAATCAGAATTATCCGAATTAAATGATGATGATAAAAAATTGTTTTTACAAGAACTTGGTATTAGTAGTAGTGGACTTGATCGTTTAATCTTTGCAACATATTCCTTACTTGGACTTGAAACGTTTTTTACAGCAGGGTCTGATGAATGTCGGGCATGGACTTTTAAGAGGGGGGCGAATGCCAAATCTTGTGCTGGGTTAATTCATTCTGATATTGAAAGAGGATTTATTAAGGCTGAGGTTATGAGTTTTGATGATTTATATCAGTATAAAAGTGAGTTAAAGGTAAAAGAGGCAGGTAAGCTTCGATTAGAAGGAAAAGACTATTTGATGCAAGATGGAGATATTGTTTATTTCAGGTTTAATGTTTAGGAGGTTTGGAAAATGGAAGATACAATAAAGATGATGTTAGATAATGAAAATGGGGATACAAATAAAAAGATTAGGGAAATTCCTTTGGAAGAGTTAGCTTCTTTAATGGCTTATGCTGTAAAAAATTATGATAATGAAACAGTAAAAAAAGTATTTAATAGAATTAGTTTAGCCTTAGGTTTTCAAAGTAAAGAACATTTGGGTTATATCGTTCATGAATCTGAAAATATAAAATTAAAATTGTGCTTTATTTATTATATCCGTTCTTTTGATATTTTAGTTAGTGATATTATTCAGACTATTAAAGATTTAGGGGAACAAGATAGTGAATTATATGATTTTATGATATCAAATTTTAATTTGCAAGCATTGATAGAAGCTGCTAGTTCAAGAGGACTTCAAATTCCTAATAAAAGAATGATTGAAGTGATTAATAAGAAATTTGATACAAGTAATAATAAGAGACAATTTTTAGAGTTGCTTTTAAATTATCCTAAACCTAATCAAATGGTTTATGATTTAATTAAAAAGTATTTATCGAAAACTGAAAATACACTAGAGTATTATACGGCTTTAAATAGTGTAAATGCGCCTTTTGAATTGATTTTTGATCATTTAGTTGGAGGAGGCTTTTTTCCTAATGAATTGGGTGATTTATATCAATATTGGGTTAAAAGTAAAGATTTTAGAGCATTCTTATTAGAAGAGTATTTATATACTCATCGTGTTGAAGTTCCTTTAGTTAGTAGTAGACCGAGAATTGGTTTGTTGGGTAGTGTTTTAAGAGATTCTAATTTAAATAATTATTATATGGCTTTAAATTATTGGAGATTATCTTTGCCAGAAGCAACGAATAGTATTCTTTTTAATTATCAAGTTCTTAAGATTTATACTGAAGTAGATTTAAATACAGCTTTAGCTGATTATCTTGATGTTGGAAGTAAGTTAGATGAGCAATATTTAGAGCTTACTGCTTTAAAAAGAAAAGAAAATTACTTACAAAGATAAATAAATTCTTTTAGTGAATCATATGATAGGGTATGATGCTAAAAGAATTTTTTGTTGATCAAAATATTACTATTCCTTTTAAATTATTTGGAAAAACACATTGCTTTTTAATGCTGTTTGTTTTAGTTGGCTTATTCATTGTTTATTTTAATAGAAAAAGAATAAATCATTTTCCGGAACGTTTAAAAAGAAAAATTGTTGTTATTTTTGCTCTTATTTTACTTTTTAATATGATTACATTGTATGTTTCTAGTTTTATTTATCATTCTTTTGATTTTAAAACAATGCTTCCTTTACATCTTTGTTATTTATCTAATTATTTTTATATTTTGGCAGTAATACTAGCTAAGGAAAAATGGTATCCATATCTTTATTTTTTAGCTTTTTTGGGACCAATACCTGCTATTATTTTTTTTGATGTGCCGAGTGTTTGGGAATCTTTTAATTTTTATCTATATTTTATTAGTCATCATTTGTTAGTAATTATGGGCTTATTCACTTTTTATTTGTATCCACATAAAATAGAAGTAAAACATCTTATTTGGTTAGTTGTTGTTTTGAATATTTTGTTTGTGTTGATGAAAATATTTAATGATTATTTTGGTACAAATTATTTTTTTACTAATGCTATACCTTCTTTTATTGTAGAACTTTTTCCGTTTTTAAAGTATTTTCCGGTGGTAATTATTTTGGAAGGAATGGAAATACTAATTATATGGGGGTTATTTTTGTTCTTTAAAAGGGAGCTTAGTTTACTAAAGTGAATTGATGTGATATAATATTTATATGAGGAGGAAGAAATGAATCAATTATTATCAAAAACATTTTTGTGGATGTTTGTGGGTTTACTTGTTACTTTTTTAACAGGTTATGTTGTATCAATTAATGAAAATATGGTGTTATCTATTTTTGGAGGACCGATATTTTGGTTAATTATTATTTTAGAGTTTGCTTTGGTTATTTTCTTTTCGGCTAGAGTACATAAAATGAAGCCGATGACAGCGAAGATTTGCTTTTTACTTTATTCATTTGTTAGTGGTTTAACGTTTTCTAGTGTGTTTATTGGATTTGAAGTTGGAAGTGTAATGTACGTATTTTTAATTGCTGCTGTTGTATTTGCAATATTTGGAGCCATAGGATATTTTGTTCATGTTGACTTGAATAGAATAAGTACATTTCTCCTTATGGGGTTATTTGCATTAATTATTTGTTGTATTGTTAATTTATTTTTAGGAAGTTCAACTTTTGATTTAGTTATTTCTATTATAGCTTTATTAATCTTCTTTGGATTTACTGCTTATGATATTCAAGCGATGAAAATACTTAGTAATGCAGGTATAGATAATGAAGTAGTAGCGATTAATGGTGCTTTCCAATTATATTTAGATTTTATTAACATATTCTTTCATCTATTATCTATTATAGGAAATTCTAAAGATTAGAGTTTCTTTTTTTTCACAAAAAAAGAATAATTACTTATTCCATTTTCTTGTATGTTCTACTTTTTCCCATTTTACTTCTTTTTTAAAAAATGCTTTTAGAGCACATGGAACATATGTAGAGAAAAATAAAGGGCTAAATAAAATTGTTTTTATTTGCATATGTTCTGACATATTGATTTTGTCTTTGTCTTTTAAAATAATATAAGCAGTCATAAAAGAAAAAAGGATGTATGCTAGCATTAAAATTAGAATAATTTTGGTAAAACATAGTTTGGTTAAGGGATTTGATAAGTCATGTATTTTTATTAAAGTTAAGATTTGATTTAATACATATAAAACGGCACCAATAATCATGATAATATAAGGTTTCATTCCACTTATTTCACTGATTAAAGAACCAAAATTAGGGTTGTTTTTAAGTAATTTTTTGAATCTAGGAATATATTCTTTTCTTGTAGAAAAATAACCTTTAATCCATCTTGTTCTTTGGTTTATTGTGTTTTTATATTTTATTGGTTGTTCATCATAAAAAATGGCATTTTTGTTATAAACACTTGTTAAATTATGTTCTATTGAATAAAGAGTTAATTCATAATCTTCAGTTAGAGAATGGAAGGGGAATGATTTCCATTTTTTAATTAGTTCTCCATTTATATAAAGACCAGTTCCAGATAATGTTATGTTTCTTGATTGTTTAGATTTTGTTTCGTTTCCATTTGAATTTAGAAAGGCAAAAGTTATTCCAGAACAAGCAGAGATAATGGAATCGTTTCCGTTTTTTAAGTTTCGATATCCCGCTCCAATATCATATCCTGCTTGATAAGATTTTTCCATTTCTTTTAAATAATCTTTATCTAATACATTGTCAGCATCAAAGATGAAGTAAGCATTATAATATTTCTTTTTTTCTTCTAAATCTTTAATGCATTCATCTAGGGCATAACCTTTTCTTTTTAGGTTTAGTTTTTTTCTAATAAATATCGTTGCTCCATAAGTTTTTGCAACATTTACTGTGGGATCAGAAGCACTTTCGACAATAATATAAACGTCTTGCATATTTATGGGCTTCGTTTGATTTTTAATACTTTTTAATAAATCTTCAATTACTTTAGATTCATCTCTTGCTGGAATTAAAATACAGAAATTTGTTAGTTCGCTTCTGGTTTCTTTGGGAAAATTGTTATTTTGTCTAGCTAGATAAGATGTAGTAAATAAGATTAAAAGTCCTATGATAATTAGAACGATACTAATTGTTTCGAGAATCATTGTTAACACCTACTTTACGAATTTCATGTTTGTATAAACTTTCTTTAAAAACTCATCAGGATATATTTTGTCATATAATTCACCTATAATTGTAAAAGGCTCATAACCTTTGTTTCTAAGTGTTGCTCTACCTAATGCAGTCCAAGAAATAATCATGTTTAAGGTCATAAATATTACTAAAATTATTACTAATGGCTTACCAATTTTGTTAGGTATTTTTTCGATCCATCTGGAAATAATTGGATAAATCCAGTGGACTAAAAGCATAATGGCAAATCCCCAGAAAATCATGTATAATACTGTGGTTCTTCCCATTATGTTTAGAGGCCTTCCTGTATAATCCCATGATGCTACACCTAAAACTAATTCCATTAATAAACTAACTATATATTCAATGGCACCGCCAAGTAGGGCACCATATAAAAATGTTTTGGCTGGATGTCTTTTTTTTCGACCTAAGAGCCATATAATAAAACATATTGCTGCACCATATAATGGATTAAATGGTCCATATATTACTCCTTTACGACAGGGCCATATCCATTCTCCATATATATGATGATGTTTTACAAAGCCAATAATTTCTTCGTAAATTACACCTAAAAAACTACCTATTACGAAAATAATAAATAGTTTAGAAAAGCACATTCCTTTAGCAAAAACTGTTTTATCACTGTTTATCCAATTTTTAAACTTCTTCATCATATACATCACAACTAGTAATATTATAGCAGTTATTTTTAAATAATGAAAGACTTTTGCCTAATTCTTACAAAACGTAATAATTGTAGGCTTTAATATCTGAATTTTCAGTAAAAATGTTACAATATTTTTTGCCTTTTGGCTAGAAAGCGAGGTGAGAACATGGAATTAAATCAGAAAGAAATAAAGAAACTAGAGATTGTCAAAAAGGTTGTTGGAAAAGAGTTA
>CALVQO010000031.1 GCA_944358145.1 uncultured Bacilli bacterium
AAACGAAAAAATCAATCATTTCTGATTGATTCCTATATCAAAAGTTCGAAAAGTTCGAACAGATTTCCCAATGGTGCCTGTGGTGGGACTCGAACCCACACGATATTGCTATCACTGGATTTTGAGTCCAGCGCGTCTACCAATTCCGCCACACAGGCAAGTAACAAAACAATTATAACATAAAAATAATAAATGTACTAGCAAAAATAGCAAGTTTTAGGATATAATAATAAAGTGATGATTATGTTAATAAGTTTTATTAGTTTATTTGTCTTATTTTTAATATGGTCTATTTTAATGTTACAAAAAAAATTAGATCATATTGATAACCAATGTTACAGTAAAATAAAAATAACAAAGTTAAAAACCAAAATATTTAAAGGTTTAACATTTTTAGCAAGCGCTAAATTTGTAGCAATTTTATGTATTATTTTATTAATCTTTATAGAAAATAAAAGAATACCGATAGCAATTATAATAAATATGTTAATTATGTGGGGATTAATTGGAATATTAAAAAAAACATTCAAAAGAGAAAGACCAAACATAAATCGTTTAGTAGATGAAAAAGGGTATTCTTACCCATCAGGACACACGATGACTGCAACAATATTTTATGGCTTTATTATTTTTCTAATCATAATTAGCAATTTAATTTTGCCATTAAAAATCACTTTAACTACAATATTAGTTATATTAGTATTACTAGTAGGATACACAAGAATATATTTAGGAGTACACTATTTAAGTGATGTTATTGGAGCACTATTATTTGGAAGTAGCTATCTATTACTGTACATCTTCTTTACTTATTTTATTTTAAATCTGATTTAAATTTCATAATTTTTCCCGGTTATGATATAATTAGGTTACAGGCAAAGGAGATGTATTATGGCCAAAAGAAAAGAAAAAATCATGCCATTTTTTAAATTTCTAGCAGTAGCTATGGCAATTATTACAATAGTAACTTTATGTTTATTTAAATTTATAGATATTTTACCAGGAGAATATTTTTTAGTACTATGTGCTTTATTAATCATTTTTGATTTAATATTTTCTTCTTTGATATTAGTTAGAAAAGGAGTAAAAAGAAGAGCAATTGGTACTGTATTTTCCATTCTATATATTATTTTCTTAGTATTAGCAATTATATATGAATTAAATACAATAGGTTTTCTAAAAAAATTAGGATTCACTAATTATAAAACAGAAAATTACAGTATTTTAGCTTTAAAAGACAGTGATGATGAAGAGTTAAAGGATTTAGATGGAGAAATTATTGGAAGCTTAGATTTTTCTGCAGATGGATTAAAAAAAGCCAAAGAAAAAATTGAAAAAGACATTACTCCAGAGTTTATTACTACCAATAATATCACGGAATTAAAAGATTCCTTCTTAGATGAAGAATATGATGGAATGTTAATTGAAAATTCTATATTAGCAATGATTAATGAAAGTGATGAAAGTTTTGAAGAAAAATATAAAGTTATCTATGAATTCTCGTTAGATGTGGAAACTGAAGATATTGCTCATGAAGTTGATATTACAAAAGATTCATTTAATATTTATATTTCCGGAATTGATACATATGGATCTGTAAGTAGTGTATCAAGAAGTGATGTAAATATGGTAATTACGGTAAATCCTAAAACCCATAAAATCTTAATTACTCCAATTCCAAGAGATTATTATATAACCTTAGCAAGCAAAAATGCTAAAGATAAATTAACCCATGCTGGAGTTTATGGAATAGAGGAAAGTGTATCAACAGTAGAAAATTTATTAGATATAAAAATTAATTATTATATAAAAGTAAATTTCACTTCATTAATTGATATTGTAGACGCTCTAGGAGGAGTAAGCGTATATTCAAAATACAGTTTTACAAGTAAAGATGGTTATTATTATAGCGAAGGATACAATAATGTAAATGGCACTAAAGCTCTATCATTTGTAAGAGAACGTTCTGCTTTTACTGAAGGAGATCGTATTAGAGTACAAAATCAAGCTGCTATGATCGAAGCTTTAATAAATAAAGCGATTAGTCCATCGATTATTACCAAATATACAAGCTTACTAAATGCCTTAAAAGACTCGTTTATAACCAATATGGAAACTAAAGATATAACTGAATTTATCAAAATGCAAATTGATGAAATGCCAGAATGGGAGATAGAAAATATCAGTTTAGATGGTAGTAATGGTTATGAATATACTTATTCATATGGTGGAACCAAATTATATGTAATGATACCAGATAATGAAACAGTAATTAATGCTACAACCAAAATAAACGAAATATTAAAAGAGACTGCTTAAATTAATTTTATCAGTCTTTTTATTTATAATTCTTTTTAAAATTGTAGATTTAAAAAAGTTTTTAATGGTAAATAAGTATATTAATGTTGAATAGTAGCAGAGAAAAAAAGAAACTATAGAAAAATTAATCGTTAATTTCTATAGTTTCCTTTAATAATTGTATAAACGATACAAAGTAATCGATGGTTGATTAAATAATCGAAAACTAAAATCTTGAGTACCAATACCATTAGAAATATATAATTTCTGATCATCAACTAAATAATAATCATTAAGATAAATATTAGCACCATCTTTTTTAATAATACCTCCAAGAAAAGGAATTTTTATTTGTCCCCCTAAAGAATGTCCTGCTAAAACAAGATTACTATTTTGTATATCTTGAATAGAATCAGGCTGATGTACTAAAGTAATAGTAAAATAATTATTTTCATATAAAGAATTAATATTATCTGTATTTGTTAATCCAACAAAATTAATAGGAGTACTACTATTATCATAAACCAACTTAGCAGTATTATCTAAAAATGTAAAACCACTATCAGCTAAAATCATTTGATAATCTTCCAAATATTTTTTATCATAATCTCCAATTACTGCAAACTTAAATAATCTAGCTTCTAACTCTTTAAAATAATTAGTAATTAATTCTATATCTTGATCACTAACATCATCATAATCAAATAAATCTCCAGTAAAAACAATAATATCTGGTTTTAATTCATTAATCTTTTCAACCACATGATTTAAATCCTTTTCATCAGTTGTTCTTCCATAATGAAGATCAGAAAAATGCACAATTTTAAAACCATTATAATCTTCACTCATCTCTTCATCCACAACTGCTATTTCTTTAACTTTTAAACCACTAGTATTAATATATCTAGCAAAAAGAAATAAAAGAAAGAAAAGAAGAAAAATAAAAATAATTATTTTTACTGATTTTCTAGGTTTAACTTTAACTTTCTTATCCATAATATCACCAAATCAAAAATAGTAGAATCAAAATAACAACACACACTAAATTATGAAGGAAATGAGCAAAATAAGAAGTGAAAATATTATCAGTTTCATAAAAAGCTTTAGCAAAGAAGAAACCTAATGTACTATAAGGAATCAAATATAATAATTCCATCCAGTCTTTAGTAACAAATACTACTTGTACATGAGCAAGTCCAAATAACAAAGCAGTAACAAAAGCAAAAGTATACCATTTAGAAAAAACTTTTTTAAAACCAGCTCTAAAAGTTAATTCTTCAATTAATGGAGCAAGAATAACCATATCAATTACACTACTTATTGGATAAAGGCTAATTAAAGTACGATTAGCTTCTTCATTAACAGAAACTGTACTACCAAAAGAAGAAATTAAAATATTAGCAATATACATTATTCCAAGCCCAATAATCCAATTTTTAATAGCAACTTTAATATATTCTTTTTTAAAGTTTTTAAAGTCATGAATTAATCTTCTATGATAAATAAGACCTAAAATAAGTAGTAAAACAAGATAAAATGCTATTTGTGATACTGTAGCAATTAAAGCATTATCATGATACATATAATCACTAAAAAAGTAAGCCATAACGTTACTAATAACAAAATAAAGGACAATAGTACCAATACCTTTTAAAAGTTCTAAAACTTTAACTTCAATATTTTCCATCTAATCAACTCTTTTTCTAAAATAAATATAACACAAAACATGTACTAAATACAATAGAATAAAAATAAATTGACAGAAAACATCTTGACGTTAAATTATTCAGAATGATAAAATGAAGTTACTATAGGAGTATATTATGAAGAAGAAGTACTTGTCATTTATTTTATCTAATATATGTAGTTATATTTCTTTTGTAAATGAAACATTTAATATCTATGATTTTTATTATAAATATCCCATATTTCTAGTATAACTTGTAAATATGCTTAGAAATGGAAGTTATAGATCCTTTATATATTTGATATAAAAATAAAGGTGTAAAGGCATGAAAACTCCAATTAGTTATAATATAAATTTTAAAGAAAGGAGTCTCTAATACATGTGTTTTTACATGGTAGATAAAGAGAAAAAAGAGTTAAACTCAAATATGAATAAACAAGATATATTATATATTATTGCTCCAGCATACAACGAAGAAGAAAATATATCAAATTTTATTAATAATTGGTATCCCATAATAAAAAAATATAATGGAAAGGGTTTATCGAGATTGGTTATTATAAATGATGGAAGCAAGGATAAAACTTATGAAATTGCCCAAAAGCACATGAATAATAAGCCATTATTAGAAGTAATAGATAAAGAAAATTCTGGACACGGATCAACTATTTTATATGGCTATAATTATGCAATAAAAAATAATGCTGATTATATATTTCAAACTGATACTGATGGACAAACTATACCAAATGAATTTCACCAATTTTGGAAGTTAAAAAAACAGTTTGATATAGTAATAGGACATAGAAATAAAAGAGAAGATGGATTATCCAGAGTCTTTGTATCAAAAGTGTTAAAACTAGTTATAAAACTAACATTTAAAGTAAATGTAGTTGATGCCAATACTCCTTTTAGGTTAATGTCTAGAAAAACATTAGAAGATTCTCTAAAATTAATACCCAAAGATTTTAATCTATCAAATGTAATACTATCAGTAATATATATAAAAAAGAATTACAAAGTTAAATATATACCAATAACATTTAAACCTAGACAAGGAGGTAAAAACTCTATTAACTTAAAAAAAATAATTAAAATTGGTAGTAGAGCATGGAAGGATTTTGTCAATATAAATAAAGTACTAAAAAAGGAGAAATTATAATGTCTGAAAAGAAAAAAGAAATTTTACAAATGGGATTAATAATATTCGCACTTTTATTTATTACATTCGTTATTTGTATGCAAAGCCCCTTAAATCCATTTTCTCAAAATATAGAGACAGGAGCAGATTCAAGTGTTTTTAAATACATTGGTTGGAGAATGCATAATAAAGAAGTACCATATCGAGATATATTTGATCACAAAGGGCCAATAATCTATTTTATAAACTACTTAGGAGTGCTTATTTCTTATGACAAAGGTGTTTGGTTTATAGAATATCTATTTATGTTTGCTTCATTAGCGCTAACATATAAAATATTTCGTAAATTTTGTGGAAAAATAAGTTCACTGATTGCAACATTGCTAACTTTTATTCCTCTATATTCCTATTTTGAAGAAGGAAACTTGACCGAAGAATATGCACTGCCTTTTATTATTCTTGGGCTATATGTTTTTATTGATTTTTTTAAAAACACTAAAAAATATATAGATTCGAACAATAAAAAAAGATTCATTAATTTTAATATTGTTCTATGTGGAATTAGTTTTGCTTGTACTTTTCTTCTAAGACAAAACATGATAGCATTGTGGATAGTTTTTTGCATAGCAACGATAATTTTTTGTATTAAAAATAAATTATATAAAGAACTATTTAAATATATAGTATCTTTTCTTATTGGCGTACTTATAATAGCCATTCCAGTAATTATATATTTAGTTGTCAACGGAGCTTTTGTAGATTTTATAAAAGATTACTTTTTGTTTAATTTTGCTTATTCATCTTCTTCTCAAAATACAAGAATTGCTACTATTTTTATGTTCTTGATAAATAACTATAATATTTTATTGTTTATTATAATTATTATAAAAATAATATATAATATAATTAAAAAGGAGTCAGTATTTTTTGAAATTAGCTATTTATTTTATATGATTATTAACCTGATTTTCGTATGTATATCAGGGAAAATTTATTATCATTATGGTATGACCCTAATACCTGCTTATATATATCCGCTTTGTATTTTATTTAAAATGTTAAAATCTACTAAATTAAAACAAAAAAAGCCTTATATAATTGGATGTATTCTTCTTATTTTTATTATTCCTACATGGTTAAAATATTTAGAAGATGCTTTCTTAGAAATAACTAAAACTCAAGAAGTAAATGAACTTCGTGATTATGCCAATGATGATTTGATTAAATACATAAAAGCAAATACTTACGAAAATGAAGAAATTGCAATTTATGGAAATTATAATTTGCTATATAATCACACAAAAACAATATCAGCATCCAAGTATTCCTATATACCGGATATATTATTGAAAAACGAAGAATTTATAAAGGATTATTTGCTCGAACTAGAAGAAAAACTGCCAAAATTACTTATATTATCAAAGCCAAAAGTAATAAAGAACGATAAAATGCAAGAATTTTTAGATGAAAATAATTATGATCTATGCAGTCAATATGATATAGTGGATGTCTATTGTTTAAGTAAATAATTGAAAATTATCTACTTATAAAAAGGTATCTTTACTTTTTAAGTAAGATGATTAAAAATATGTATTTATTCTATCAAGCCCATTGACGATATTTGTTAGATAATGATAAAATGAAAATAATTAAAGGAGTAACTTATGAGTAAAAGGAAGTTTTATTTATTATGTTTTATTATACCAATATTTTTATTATTTATAGTATCAAGTTTATGTGGTTATATACCTTTGGGGCCTTATACATTTAACATTTTTGATTCTTTTAATGAGTATCCCACTTTTTTAGTTGAACTAGGCAACATGCTTAGAAGTGGTAGAAGTATTTTTTATACTTTACATGCTGGTTTAGGAGTAAACTTTTTTAGTATATTAAATTTATATGGAGGAAGTCCACTAAATTTATTTTCTGTTTTTTTTGATAATACCAACATTTATATTTTCTATGCCATTTTAATTTATTTAAAGATCGGTTTATCCGGTTTAACAATGGGAATATACTTAAATGGCCTAAATACGAAATTTAAAAATACGATTTGGAATGTTGTGTTTAGTTTGATTTATGCTTTTTCTGGATGGGTAATGGCCATGAACATGCATATTATGTGGTTAGATGCCTACATACTATTACCATTAATTATTAAGGGATTAGATAAACTGATATTAGAAAATAAGTATTTAGAATATACCTTATTTTTAGCAATAGCCATAATAATCAATTACTATACAGGATTTATGTTATGTATATTTATGGTAATATACTTTTTATATAAAAGCTTAACAACAAATAATTTTAATAAAAGAACAATATTAAGATTTATAATATTTTCTTTAACAGCAGCCTTACTATCTTGTGTTATATTAATACCAACTTATTTTAATTTAATGACAGGAAGACTATCAAATCTTAATTTTTCTTTTAACTACTTAACAATTGATTGGTTTCAATTACTATCTTCAATTTACAATATGAGTATAGGATCATTTATCATTGAAGATCATTTCGCTTATGGAAGTACTACCCTTTACATATCTATATTTGCATTAGTTCTTTTAATTTGTTATTTCTTGAATAAAAAAATCCCAAGAAAAAACAAGCTAATTACTTTCTTTATTATTCTATTTTTCCATCTAAGTTTTTCGATACCTTTAATTGATTATATTTGGAACTTATTTCAACAACCAAAGTGGTGGGAACATAGATATCAATTTGTCTATATTTTCTTTACTTTAATTATTGCCTATGAATCTTTTTGTAAATCAGATAGCATTGAAATATCAACTAAAAAGAAAAGTATAATAACTCTCATCTTTATGATCTTGTTAATTGGTTCATTTTCATACAAAGTAATGGGATTAGAACTATCTAATTTAAAAGTTTTAATGGCCTTTTTAAGTATAATTTTATTTTATATTTATCTGCGTTTACCCAAGCAAAATAAATGGTTAATCTTACTAATAATTTTAGAGTTAAGTATAAATGGATATGCTACTCTTTATACGAATAGAGGCTTCAAATATGAGGTAATAACCTCTGATAATATTGATTTTAATCAAATGTTAGATAATATTGAAGAAAAGGACTATCGAATAATTGATAAAAACTATCCCGATGCAGGGCTTATGTTTGGCTTTAATTCTATCCAAATATTTAGCTCAAGTTATAACATGCAAGTAGCCAATTTTTTAAAAGAGCTAAATGTGATAATTCCATCAGCTAATACCATTATGCTAAAATCATACAACCCAGCAGTCTTATCTCTTCTAGGATTAAAATACATGATAACAGGGGATAGTAATTATTTTCCATGTGAAGATAATATATGCATTAATCCTTATGCTTTACCATTGATGTATGCTGTAAATGATAATATTTTAAAAGTAAATATGACAGATAATGCCAAAGAAAATATTAATAATATTTATTCAGCACTACTAGGAGAAGAAACGAATTTATTTGATGAGCCAAAGATAAATACATATTTAGAAAATGTTGAAATAGAAGAAGATTCTTTAGATAAAAAAGAAGATAATGTAAAAATTGTAATTAGTACTACAGTTGATAAAAAAAGTTTAATTATCCCTAATAATATTACATTACTAATGGAAAAAGAATGGGGAACTACAGCAATTACAATTAATGAAGAACCTTATTCTATATCTACTAAAAGTGATTATTTAATTACTTTAAATGCAGGAGACACAATAAGTATTACTTACACTTATAATGAAGAATCTGGCACTTTAGAATCATTAGAAGATCATTTGTTTACCGTCTTAGATTTAGAAGCATATGAAAGAAGTATAAAAAAGATACAAGAAACAACAAATTATAAAAATATAGATGATAATGATTATATTTTAAAAGGTGAAGTAGAGGTAAATAATGATTTATTATTAATAACTATTCCTTATGATGAAGGATTAAACATTAAGATAGATGGAAAAGAAGTAGACTATTTTAAAGTATTAGATACATTTGTAGGAATAGAAGCTAATAAAGGCAAACATACAGTAGAAATAACCTATTTTCCAAAAGGGCTTAAAATAGGAAGTATTATATCTATGGTATCATTAGTATCACTGTTAATATATACAAAAATGCATAAAAGAAGAAAAAAATAAAGTTACCTTATTGATATTTATAAAAAAATAAGGTATAATAATAATCAGAAAAGTAAAAGGAGGAATTTTGATATGAAGGAAGCAACTGGAGAATTAAATATGACAGTTGTAACAGTAGTTGCAATTGCAGCTGTAATGGCCTTTTTCTATGCGTTTGTTTGGCCAACAATTAAGACTAGTTTGGAACTAAATACTGCGTGCAGTACTGCAGGAACTGGTACTTACTCAGATGCATCAACTGGTATTTCATGTGCAAGTGGAGTATGTACAGCATCAAATGGTAATACAAAAGACTGTATGCAAGATAGCTAAAATATAAAATAAAAATAGGAGGAAAGAAATGAAACAGACAATGGGCGATTTAAACATGACAGTAATTGTAGTCGTAATCATAGCTGTATTGTCGTTTTTTTTCTTTACCGTAATTTGGCCAATGATTCAAAATAATTTTGCTCAAAACACAAGATGTGATGAAGCAATATGTGCTAAAAACCCAAATAGTGATGGATCAGTAGAATGCTATTATTATGATAATCAGGGAACAAGACAAAGTATTACATGCGCTTGGAAGGGTTAATTGAGGTGATAAATAAATGAAGGAGTCAATAGGTGGAGTTACCTTATTTAACATTGTCATAGTTTTTATCTTGTTATTTGCAGGATATGTTAGTATGTCAATTAATTATTCCAAGGCATATAATGTTAAAAATGAAATATTAAATATTATTAAAAACCAAGGTGGAGTATGTACTTCAAGTAACAGAAATAGCGAATGTTACAATTTTGGCATCCAAATAAATGATTATTTTAATGAAGCAAACTACCGGAGTACAGGTGAATGTGATGAGGGTTGGGTCGGATATAATCGTAATGGTGAAATCGATTATAATAATTCAGCTTTTTGCGTTAAAGCGATAAAAGCTCAAGGAAATTCTGAACTCCCTAATGCATTATATTATCAAGTTGAGGTATTTTATCAACTTGATATTCCAGTATTCAGTAGTGTTTTTGAATTTAGTATTTATGGTGAAACGGGTCGAATTTATGAACCTAATGAATGTTCATTTGATCCTGCTAGATATCCATGGTGTTAGTGGGGTGAAATCATGAGACAGACAATAGGTGGAACATGGATTTTACAATTAATGTTAGTTTTTATTCTATTATTCGCAGCATTTATTATTTTAACAATAAATTATTCACGAACAGTCAGAGTAAAAAATGAATTAATTGATATGATCGAAAAATATGAAGGATTAAATAGTGAATCCATTGGACTAGTAAATAATTATTTATATTACACAGGTCAAATAACTCAAGGTATATGCGTAGAAGAAAACACCCCAGGAGTATATGGCGCAACTAGCTTAGAAAGCACTAATTTAGAACCAGCACGTCCAGGAGAAAAATATTATTATTGTATAAGAAAATACGATGGAGCCAATACAACAAA
This sequence comes from uncultured Bacilli bacterium, assembly GCA_944358145.1. Classification (GTDB taxonomy): domain Bacteria; phylum Bacillota_I; class Bacilli_A; order RF39; family UBA660; genus Caccenecus. The sequence goes on from CALVQO010000031.1 coordinate 10,725, forward strand.
TTATTATCAAATTGCTATTTTTTACAAATTTAATTTACCGATTATTGGTAATTTTGGTGGCTTTGAAATAAGAGGAAGTACAAGTAATTTCCAATCACATGATGATGCGAGATATGAGGATGTCGTAGATAATTAGAAAGAAGGAACAACATGAATGTTATTGTATCAAATAAATATCAAAATATGTTAGCAACTTTAGATATTGATGTAATAAAAAGCATTAATGGCGAATTTGAAGTAGAAGAATTAGCCAATATTTTTACTAACTTTTATTTTAATAAAATGATCATTGACATAACAGCAATTAAAGGTTATCAAAACATCAAAAATATTCAAAAACTATCAGTAAATTTTGATCCAAATAAATTAATACTACTATTAGATGATTCTGCCATGGTAAACAGTGGTGGTTATTTATCAGCTTTAGTATCAATGGGAATATATAATTTTACTAGAAATATTAATGCTGTTAAATTTTTAATTGATAATCCTAATTCATATAAAGATGTAGCTCAATACCACAATTTAAATGGAAATAGTGATAATGAGCCCTTAGAATATGACACTTTTACTGGAACAGGAAGTGGAGGACTAAGAATAGTAGGATTCAAAAATGTTACAGCTCATGCTGGAGCAACTACTTTAGTATACATGTTGAAAAGGCACTTAGAAGTAGCATATAATGTAGTTGCCATAGAAGTGGATAAAGAAGACTTTAAGTATTTCAATGATAAAAGCCTAAAATCAACAACTTCACTAGATCTAGCATTTAATATAGCGAATAATCCAGACGCAGAAGTAATATTAGTAGATTTAAATGATTCTAATCAGACTAATTTATGTAATGATATTGTTTATTTAATTGAACCAGGATTAATAAAATTAAATAAATTAATCCGTAAAGATAGAGAAGCTTTTGAAAAATTAAAAGACAAAAAAATTGTATTAAATAAAAGCGTTTTAACTACTAGAGATATTAATGATTTTGAACGTGAATCAAATAGTAAAGTATTTTTTAATATTCCTTATTTAGATGATAAAAAAGAACATGAACAAGTATTAGATGATTTTCTAGTAGCTCTTGGATTCTCTAGATTAAACAGTAGCAATTCAGGAAAAGCCAAACTTTTTAATATTTTTAAATAGTTACTTAACACAAGTAGCTTTTTTTAGTTTTAAAATGTTCACTTTATTGATATAATAGTAATTAAGTGAGGGAACACATGAAAAAGATCAGTTTAGCTATTTTAATTATAGGAGTAATAAGTATTACTACACTTACTATTTATACTTTAACTCATAAGCAAATTGAAGACTCAGAAAAAGTAATAAAAATTAAAAGTATAGAAAAAGCTTCTAGTAATATGACAGAACATGAATTAAGTGAAATTTATAATGTTGAATTAAACGGAAAAAGACATAGATTAAAAAGTAATTATCGTCTGAACTTTTTAGAAGATAAAACAGAGCTGAATTTAACTTTATATTTAGATGGCTTTGAGATATTACAAATGGTTGTAGATGATGACATAAAAGCTAAAACAATAGATGAAGTATTTAATGAAAATGAAAATAGTTTTCCTAAAATAGAAGAGGACAGTATAAAGATTATTAAAGAAGATCAAGATTATTTATTAGTCAGTATAGAATCTAATACAAAAGAAGAATATTTTGTTTGGAATAGTAAAGGGGATAATTTAATTAAAAATTTATTAGTATATGATGAAAGTATTAATTATATTAGTACGACAGAAGAACCATTAGCAATATTCTATGATGAAGAAAAACAGATCATGGTTAAAATTGAAGATAATGAAATTTATGCTTTAGAGGCAAAAGAAGAGAAAGAAAATATAATAATAGAAGAATATAAATATCAAATAAAAAAGAACAAAGTGAAAAAAGAATTAATAAACACTTATGAAAATATAACAATAAAATCTAAATAAAAAAAGCCCAAATAGGGCTTCATCAACATAAAAAAACATTTATTGTTTGAATTAGTAGAATTTGATATTAGTTAAGTAAAGGAAGTATATCAAAGAATGGAAAAGAATATTCAAACAAACTAAATGTTCGAGGATGTATATTACATCAAAAAAAATAATTTGTCAAGAAAAAATTACAATTTTTTGTAATTTTTTGTTACAGTTCAGTCAAAAGATAGTTAATTAATGCTATCTTTTTTAGTTACTATTTCTATAATAAGATATTTTCAGA
>CALVQO010000032.1 GCA_944358145.1 uncultured Bacilli bacterium
CTCAAATGGAATAGAAGTGAGAATGTTATTCCTTTAAGGTATGAATTAGAGGTATAATATTTTATTTTTTTTCTATTGTTTAAATAGTAAAAATCATGTATACTAATAGTAGGTGATAAAATATGAAGTTTGCAGAAAAATTAACGATTTTAATTGTGTTATTTTTAGGAGTAACTATTGGTACTGCAGGTATTATAGGGGTTTATGCTAAAACTGTAGATCAAAATAAAACAAATAATTCTGGAAATAGTATTATTTTGGAATAACTATTTAATTACTTCTTTAGCAGCGTTACTATAAGCTCTAATTAACCCTCCTGCACCTAGTTTAATTCCACCAAAGTATCTTACTACTGCGATAAGAGTGTGATTTAGACTGTTTTTTTCGATGATGTTTAATATGGGCATGCCACTTGTTCCAGATGGTTCTTTATCATCTGATTTTTTTATATTATTGTCTATTTTATAAGCATAAGGGATGTGTCTTGCTTTTTTGTGTTCTTTTTTTAATTCTTCTAATATTTTTTCTACTTCTTTGGTTGTATCTACTTCATAGTAGTATGCGATAAATTTAGATTTTTTAATTTCTAGAGTATAGCTATTTAACAATTTCATCATATCACCAATTTTATTATACTAAAAAATGTAGTATAATAAAAGAGTGGTGATGCAAAATGCTTAAAGATAAACTTTCTTTGATTCCTCATTTACCAGGAAGTTACCAAATGAAGAATAGTGATGGGGTTATTATTTATGTTGGTAAAGCTAAAGATTTACATAAGAGAGTAAATTCTTATTTTAATCGACCACAAACTGGTAAGACAGCTAAAATGGTTAGTGAAATTGCTGATTTTTCTTATATTGTTGCAGGAAGTGAATTAGAAGCTTTTTTACTGGAATTTAATTTAATTAAACAGTATGATCCTAAATATAATATTTTACTTAAAGATGATAAGAGTTATCCTTATATTGAATATATTAGTAAACCATATCCAAAACTTCAAGTATCTCGTTATTTAAATATTAGAAAGAAAGATAAAAAGATGCTTTTTGGACCATATCCTAATGCTTATGCAGCAAGAAGAATAGTAAGTTTAATTAATCGGTTATATCCTTTGAAAAAATGTGATACGATGCCTAAGAAAGTATGTTTATATTATCATATTGGGGAGTGTTTAGGGTATTGTGAAAAACATGTTGATCAAGATAAATTAAAGGATATGGAAACAGAAATACTTAGTTTTTTAAGAGGAAATGCTGATGTTTTAAAAAATAAAATATTAGAGAAAATTAATACTTATAGTGAACAACTTAATTTTGAGATGGCTTTGGAACTTAAAAAAGAGCTTAATTATATTAGTATCATTTTAGATAAACAGAAGATGGAATTACATGATTATGTTAATCGGGATGTTGTTGGTTATTATTTTGATAAGGGTTATTTAAGTGTACAGATTCTTTTTCTTAGAAATGGAAGAATGGTTGGAGGACATACCGATATATTCCCTGTAGTATCCGATTATCAAGATGAATTAGATACTTATCTCATGAATTTTTATAGTAAACATGAAGTTCCTAAAGAAGTTTTGTGCACAAATGATGTGAATGTTGATGTTTTAAGTGAGATTATTTCTACTAGTTTTATTGTACCTCTTAAGGGGAAGAAAAAGAATTTGGTGGATATGGCTAGTAAGAATGCTCTTATTAATTTAGAAAATGAATTGGAAATTATTGTTCGGGATGAAGAGAAAACGGAGAGAGCTAATGATGAATTAAAAGAATTATTAGGACTTTCTAAGTTAGATCGAATTGATTTGTTTGATAATTCTAATCTTTTTGGTTCTTTTACAGTAAGTTGTATGGTTGTTTTTAAACAGGGAAGACCTGCTAAAAAAGAATATCGGAAATATAAGATTAGTTTAGATAAAAATGATGATTATCATACGATGCAAGAAGTAATTTATCGTAGATATTATCGGGCTTTAGTAGAGAAAACTGAGATGCCTGATTTAATTATTGTTGATGGTGGTATTAATCAAATTAATGCTTGTTTAGAAATACTAAATAGTTTAAATTTAAATATTCGGGTATGTGGATTAAGAAAAAATGATAAACATAGAACTAATGATTTAATTGATTCTTTGGGTTATCAGATTATTCCTTTAGATAAGAGTAGTGCTGTATTTCATTATTTGACGAGAATGCAAGATGAAGTGCATCGTTATACAATTAGTTATCACAGAGCAATTAGAAGTAAAGGTGCTATTGCTAGTGTTTTAGATAATATTGAAGGAATAGGGGCAAAAAGAAAGAAAGAGTTAATTAAAACCTTTGGAAGTGTTGCTAAAATTAAGAATGCTAGTATGGAGGAATTAACTAAGATATTGCCAGAGAATATTGCGATTCGTTTACAAGAATATTTGAAAGAAAAGGATGAAAAGAAATAATTAATAGGTGGTGCTATGCAGAAGTTAATTGAATTAGAAAAAGATGAAGCAATATTGGTTTCTAGTCAAGTAGAAAGTTTTTTAAAACCAGATTTTGTTTATCTTCCTGTTTTAGGTGATGATCAAATTAAGGTGTATCAAAATAGTAAAGTAGATATTGGAAGTCAATTATTTGTTCGTAGTTCTACTTTGTGTTCAGTTTCAGGAATTGTTCGGCAGATTAAGAAGATGGATTCTTGGGATGATGCTAGTTATTATTTAGAAGTAGAAAATGACTTTGAAGAAAGAAGAAAAGAGATGAACTTTAATCATTCTCCTCTTACAAAAGAAATCATTTTTCAGGCTTTAGGTATAGAACATAAAGATGAGATTAAAAATATTGTTTTAAATGCTATAGATGATGAAGTTTATGCTTTGACTGAGAATTTTTATTTGTTTTTGTATTATGAAGAATTTTTGGCTTTATTAGATGAGATTCGTCAGTTATGTTTAATTGATCATATTTATGTTTGTTTGAAAGCTAGTAGTAGTGAAAATGTGAGTAAGTTGATGAGTGAACTGGGAATGTATCCGGAAATAGAGCTTAAAATTGTTCCTGATTTGTATTTGCTTGGTAAACCTAAGTTTTTGCTTTCTTATTTAGGGATAGAAGAAAATAATACTTGTGTTATTTCAGCTAAAGAGTTTTATCGGGTTTATCATTTATTAAAAAGAAATCGAATACCTACTGATGAGTTAATTACTATTAGTGGGGATGGGGTTAAAAATCCTAAAGTAGTTCAAGTGAAAATTGGTGCTAGATTAAAAGATGTTGTTGATGAATTGATTGATGTTAAAGATGATGTTTGTTATATTGCTAATGGATTAATGAGTGGAAGAGAAATTCATTTAGATTCTTTTGTTATTACTTCTTCTTTAGATAGTTTACTTATTATGAAAAATACTTTAGAAAAAGAAGAGGGAAAATGTATAAATTGTGGTTTGTGTAGTGATATTTGTCCGGTCTTGCTCTATCCAAAACGATTAAGTGAGGCTAATTATCGTAAGCAATGTATAAATTGTGGGCTCTGCTCATATATTTGTCCTGTACATATAAAGTTTAGGAGGGATAATGATGGAAAGAATTCCTTATCTTCATTTCAAGAAAGATAAAAAAGATTTAGTTAAAAGTTATTATATCGCCTTGATTCCTTTGTTGTTGTTTGGATTATATAAAAATGGAATCATATTATATCAAAATGATTTCATCTCTTTTGGGGATCTGTTTATTCCTCTTTACTTTTATTTTATTAGTATTTTTATTGGTTTAATTGTTGCTTTAATTCGTAAAGATAGTAAGAAGGAATGGATGTTAGTTGCTTTGATATTATCTTGTACAGTTTCTATTAATACTAGTTTAGTTTTATATCCTTTAGTTTTATTTGTTTCTTTATTTATTAGTAGTTATCTTAAAGATAAGTATTCCTTTAATTTTGTTTCTTTAACTAGAGTGATGCTGTTACTGGCTTTATTTGTACAGTCTTATTCTTATTTGAATGTAGCTGAGAAAATAGAAGCTTTTAATTATAGTTTATTTGATTCTTTTTGGGGGTATGGAGTTAGTGGAATTGCTAATGGAAGTTTATTTTGTTTGCTTATTGGCTTTATTTTCTTAGCTTTTAATCGTTTTTATAAGCGAGTTATTCCTATTATGGCTAGTATTAGTTTTGTCTTAATCTTTTTGGTAATGTTTTTGATTACTAAGAATACTACCTATTTAGAAAGTATTTTAAATGGAACTGTTTATTTTGCTTTTGTTTTTGTAGCAGCAGATATAATGGTTAGTCCTGATACTAAATGGGGTATGGCTTTATATGGGGTAGTTATTGGTTTGTTAACGGGAGTATTATGTCTATTTCTTCCTCTTGATGAAGCTCCTTATCTTAGTATTTTCTTTACTAGTTTAGCTATTCCATTTTTTAATAAAATAGCTCATAAAAAATATTTACATCGTTAATTCTTTGTGTTATAGTATATTTATTCACTCGTAAAAAATTCTTATTTTAGGATAAGGAGGTATTTTTACGAGTTTTTCTCTGTCTAGAAGAGGAAATGATGAAAAAAATATTAAAATTATTATTATTTATTTTGCCTTTTGTGGCAATGATGAATACAGCTTTAGCTAAAGAACAAGCTTATATTTATTTGGGAGATGAAATTCCTAATGTTCGGTTGCATTTAAAGACTCCTTATGTTGAAAAAAATAAGAAAATGTATCAAATCTTTAATCGAAATACGGGTGGTTTTGTTTATTGTATTGAACCGGGTGCAGTGTTAAAAGATGGGTATGCAACAGCTTATCAAGATGTAAATGATGTAGAATTGTTATATGATTTAACAAGTGAAGACTGGAACTATTTACGGCTTATTGCTTATCTTGGTTATGGATATCAAAATCGGACGGATATTAAGTGGTATGCAGTGACACAGTTTATGATTTGGGATTATATTTTAGAGGGTATTGGAGAGATTTATTTTATTGATGAGGATAATCAACCGATAGATTTATATTCTAAAGAAATAGCAGAACTTCAATATGATGTTGATCGTTTTTATCAGTTACCTTCTTTTTTTCAGGGGGAAAATAAACTAGAGATAAAAGCAGAAATAGGTGAAGAAATTGTTTTAAAAGATACTTATGGAATGCTTGATGAGATGACGATTACGCTGGATAATGGTGAGTTTGAAGTAATTGGTGATGAGTTACACATTACTTTAAATCGTCCGGGGAATCAAGTGTTAAGAATGTTTAAATATACTTATTTAGAGGAAATTGCTAAAATATTTTATAGTCCTTCTAGTCAGGCAGTGATGAATCGAGGGATTATTAATCTTCCTTATGGGGGAATACATTTTGATGTTTTGTATCCTAAGTTTAATTTGGTGAAAAAAAGTAGTGAAGATTATGGTTTATCTTTAGCAGGTGCAGTTTATGGGGTGTATTTTGAAAATGGTAGTTTGTGGGAGAAAATTGTAACAGATGAAAATGGATATGCTACGGTAAATAGAATGCCTTTAGGAAAATATTATATTCAAGAATTAGAGGCTCCTTATGGACATTATTTGAATGAGGAAAAAATTTATTTTGAGATAATTGATCAAGATGTTACTTTGGAAGTTAGTGATGTTTTAATTAAGAAGAAAATTATTATTGAAAAATATTTGAAGAATATTGATGGAGAATTAGAACTAGAAAAGAATGCTCGCTTTCAAGTAGTAAATGCAAATACGAATGAGTTAGTTACTACTTTTGAGACTAATCAATATGGAAAATATCAGTTGGAATTACCTTATGGAGAATATATTTTAAAACAAGTTAGTTCTACTTTGGGTTATTCTTTTTGTGAGGATATTTATTTAACTATTGATGAGGATACTGAAGAAGATACTACTATTGTGCTTGAAGATGAACAAATAAGGGGTTCTTTACTTGTTTTGAAAAAAGATATGGATACTCAAGAATTAATTTTAGATGAAGCTTTATTTAAGATATTTAATGTGGATACGAATGAATATTTGGTTATTGATGGGAAAGATACTTTTGCCACTTCTCAAGGTAAATTATATTTAGAAAATATTCCTTATGGTAGTTATCAGTTAGTAGAAGTAAAAGCTCCAGATGGGTATGTTACTTCTTCTCAAGTATATTCTTTTGTTATTAAAGATGAAGAACAGATCAATATAGAAGTTTTTAATCAGTTGCAAAATGGGTCGTTAATTATTGAAAAAGTTGATGATGAATCTTTGCAACCAATTGAGGGGGTTTTGTTTGGCTTATATGATGAGTTTTATGAGTTAATTGACCAGTATTATACTGATCAGGATGGAAAAATTAGTATTGATCATTTATTAGAGGGATTATACTATATCAAAGAATTAGAAGCTCCAGATGGTTATCAAGTTTTAGATGGTTTTATGGATGTGGAAATTAAAAATAATGTATTAAGTACCATTAAAGTTACTAATCGTTTGAAAATTAATGTGCCTAAAACAGGAACAAATGAATTTATTTTAACGATTTTATTTTCAGCGGCATGTTTGTTAGTAGGAGCGTTTATTTGCAATGAACATCATTAAGTTAAGTGGGGGTTTGTTAGTTTTTTTGGGATTAGCTTTGCCACTTTGTTGTTTTACTAAGTGGAAGGTAAGTGAATATCAAGAAGAAGTTTTGGTTGAAAAAGCATTAAGCGAAAATGATTATTATGCTTTACTAGAAATTGAGAAAATTGGACTAAAAAAAGAGTTATATCCAATAGATAGTAAAGAAAATCAAGTTAATCAAAATATTTTGCTTCATGAAGAAAGCATTTTGCCAAGTGATGCAGATACTAGTCATATTATTTTAGCTGCTCATTCAGGAAGTGGATGGAATGCTTATTTTCGGGATTTGTATCAGTTGGAAGTACATGATGTGATATCTTTATATTATCAGGGAAAACGATGGATTTATGAGATTCAAGAAATTGAAGTTCAAGATAAGACGGGTGTGTTATATTTAAAGGAAGATTATCCTCATATGATTAGTTTAATTACTTGTACAAAGAATGATTCTTCCAGTCAAACTATTTATTATGGATCGTTAAAAAAGACCCAAAATTTGTGAAAAATGAAGAAAAATGCAAGTTTTTTTGAAAAATTTGCATTTTTTTAAAGGATTTTCGAGGGGTAAGGGTAATAAATATAATTAGAAGCGCTAAATTAGAGGGGTGAGGGCATGATTACGGATGAAGAAATAGAAAAAGTTCGAAAAAGTGCCAATATTGTCGATATTATTTCTGGTTATGTTCCTTTAACACAGAAAGGGAAAAATTATTTTGGGGTTTGTCCTTTTCATGAAGATCACTCACCAAGTATGAGTGTTTCTGAAGAAAAACAGATTTATAAATGCTTTTCTTGTGGGGCAGCGGGTAATGTTTTTACTTTTGTCAGTGAATATGAAAATGTTAAATTTTTGGAAGCAGTTAAAATTGTAGCTGATAAATGTGGAATACCTTTTCATGGAGTAATTAAAAAAGAAAAGCCAAAAGTTCATCAAGATGAATATGAGATTATGAACTTGGCTTTAAAGTTTTATCAAAATAATTTACATAGTGAAGCAGGAGTTACTGCTAAAGAGTATTTGAAAAAAAGAGCTTTAGATGATGAAGTTATTAAAGACTTTGATTTAGGTTTAGCAATGGGTAAAAATATGTCATTGCATCAATTACTTTTAAATAAAAAATATTCTGTTGATACCTTGTTGCGTTTGGGCTTAGTTAATCAAAATGATGGTTATGTTAATGATGTGTTTCGAGAACGAATTATGTTTCCTATTCATGATTTAGAAGGAAATGTTGTTGGGTTTACCGGAAGAATATATCAAGATAGCAATCAAGCTAAATATATTAATTCTAAAGAGTCAGATATTTTTAAAAAGGGACAAATTTTATTTAATTATCATCGGGCTAAACAAGAGATTAAAAGGAAAAAAGAAGTTATTTTAGTTGAAGGTAATATGGACGCGATAAGAATGTATGCTAGTGGTATTAAAAATGTTGTTGCTTTAATGGGAACTAGTTTAACTAAAGAACAAGTTCAGGTAATTAAAGGAATGCGAGCAAAAATTGTTTTGATGTTTGATAATGATTCAGCTGGAGAAATTGCTACCTATCAAAATGGTACAATATTAGAAGATGCTGGTTTAGTTCCTTATATTGTTCGTTTGAGTGGAAAGAAGGATCCCGATGAATATATTATTCATTATGGAGTAGAAGCAATAGAAGAAAATATTCGGAGTCCAATTTCTTTTTTGGATTTTAAACTTAAGTATTTTAAAAGAGATAAAGATTTGTCTAAAGTAGATGATTTAGCGAGTTATATTAAAGAAATTATTGGAGATTTAAAAAAGATACCTGATGAAATTACTAGAGAGCTTACTTTAAAGAAAATTAGTGAAGATTATGGTGTATCTTTGGATTTGCTTTATCGGGAACTTGGAAAAGTTAGTACTAAAAAAAATGTGGTGGTTCAAGAAAAAAAACTTGAAAAAGAAAAGATTTCGAAGTATGATAAAGCTTGCCAAAATATTATTTATTTTATGATGAATGATGGTAAATTTATTTTGAAGTTTCAAAAAGATTTGGGTTATTTTCATGAAAAGAAGTATCGGAGTATTGCTAATGAAATTATTTATTATTATGAGGCAAATAAAGATATAGAACTTAGTTCATTTATTTCTTTTATTAGTACTAAAGATTACATATTTGATGATGCAATGGAGATAATAAAGACTAGTAAGGTAAATGATTTGGATATGAAGGCTTTTGATGAATTTATCTTAGTGGCTAAAAAAGAAATGGCAAAAGAAGAAATAAAGAGTTTAAAACAACAGATTGCTAATTGTACAGATGCTAATGAAGAGATAGAATTAGCTCAAAAATTATTAAATTTGAAAAGAGGATGTGTAGGTAATGAAAAATAATGAAGAAAATAAAACAGTACAAAAAATTGTCGAAATTAAATCTTTAGAAGATAGAATTAAAGATTTAATTGAAATTGGAAAGAAGGAACATTATGTTACTTTTGAACAAATTGTGGAAAGTCTTAAAGGACTGGAAATGGATAATGATTCTTTGGATGAGATTTATAATGCTTTAATTGAAAATGATATTCAAGTTATTGCTGAGGGTGAAGAAGAAGAAACTGATGAGGATGGTGTTCCAAAGAATTTAGAAGAACCTATTATTTTAGATGATAGTGAGATTACTAAGGATATTAATATTAATGATCCAGTAAGAATGTATTTAAAAGAAATTGGACGGATTAGTCTTCTTTCTCCTGAAGAAGAATTAGAATTAAGTGAGAAGGTTGCTGCAGGAGATGAAGATGCTAAAAATAAGCTTGCTGAATCTAATTTACGTTTAGTTGTTAGTATTGCTAAAAGATATGTAGGTAGAGGTTTATTATTCCTTGATTTAATTCAAGAAGGTAATATTGGGCTTATGAAAGCGGTAGATAAGTTTGATAGTGATAAGGGTTATAAGTTTTCTACTTATGCTACTTGGTGGATTAGACAAGCTATTACAAGAGCTTTAGCTGATCAAGCAAGAACAATACGTGTTCCTGTTCATATGGTTGAAACAATTAATAAAATGAGTCGTATTCAAAGACAATTAACACTAGAATTAAATCGTGAACCTAGTGAAGAAGAACTTGCTAAGAAAATGGGAATTAGTGTGGAAAAGGTTAGAGAAGTAATTAAGATTAGTCAAGAACCAGTATCTTTAGAAACACCAATTGGTGAAGAAGATGATTCTCATTTAGGTGACTTTATTAAAGATGAGTCTAGTATGTCTCCAGAGGAATATGCAACTAATGAGATTTTGAAAGAAGAAATTAAAAGTGTTTTAATGACTTTACAAGTGAGAGAACAAGAAGTACTTGAACTTCGTTTTGGTCTTATTGATGGAACTTGTCATACTTTAGAAGAAGTTGGTAAGAAATTTAATGTTACTAGGGAACGTATTCGTCAAATAGAAGCAAAAGCTTTAAGAAAATTGCGTCATCCATCTCGGGCTAAGAAATTAAAGGATTTCTTATCAGATTAAGATGAATCAAAAGTTAAGAGCTATTGCTTCTTTCATTGATCAAGATGATATTGTGCTTGATACTTGTTGTGATCATGCTTATTTAGCTATTTATTTAAAGAAAAATGAGTTATGTCAAAAAGTATATGCTAGTGATATTAATCCTAATGCTTTAAATGGTGCTAAAAAGAATATTTTAGCTTCTCAATTAGATATTCCTACTTATTTATCTGATGGATTTAAAAATATAGATGTTAAAGATATTAATACAGCAGTTATTGCGGGAGTAGGGGCTAATACCGTAATAGACATTATTCGTTATGCTCCAGAGCATATTCAAAAGTTTATTATTAGCAGTAATAATCATTTAGGTATGTTAAGAAAGTCATTATATCAAAAAGGATTATATATCAAAAAGGAAATCGCTATTTTAGATAAGCATAAATATTATGTTATTATGCTTGTTACTAGAGAATACGTAAAAGAGGATAGAATCTCTTTAAAATATGGAAAAAGTAATCATCAAGATTATTATTTATCTTTATTAAAAAAAGAACAAGATGTTCTTCAGCAAATACCAAAAAGACAAATATTTAGACAGTTAGAACATCGAATGAATATTCAGGAATTAAAAAGACTTATAAAAAGAATTTAGGATGATTATTAGATATTATTCTTGTATTGGGAGTAGTATCTTTTTTTATTGTAGTTTCTGTAGTATTTGTAGATGTTACAGTTTGATTATCTTTTTTACCAAATTCTTTTATGGCACTAAATATTGTTTTTGCATTGTTAATCATAGGTTTAGCTTCTTTATATAATGGAATTACTTGATTAGCTACATTAAGAGTCTTTGATAGACCAGATAATACTTTAGTTAAACTTAAACCAGTTCCATAAGGATTTGAAAACATAGATTATCACCTAGTATAATATATGCTTAAACTTTATTTTAAATCAACTAATTCATCAATTTTACCTAAAAGATAATCGGCTGATACTTTATATTTTGTACATATGGTATAAAGAAAAGGGGTAGCAATAATATTCCTTCCTCTTTCATAGTTAGCTAAAGCAGATCTAGCCATGTTTAGCATACTAGCAAGTTTTTCTTGAGTTAGTTTATTTTCTTTGCGCCAGTTTTTTAAGCGTGTACCTGCTTTAATACTATCAATGTTTTCTAGAGTGTTTTTATAATTTACTTGATCTGTTAAATTAAACAAATAATCAAAAGAAACATGAAAGTAGTTACATAAAGTATTGAGATGATTTATTGGTATGATATGATATTCTTTTTCATATTTTGCAAATAAACTGTTATCTATTTTTAATATATTACTTAATTCTTGTTGAGTTATATTTTTTTCTTCTCTTAATTCCTTTAACTTATCACTATATATCATTATTTATCACCGATTTAATATTCTCATGTTTCTGAATTAAATTTAAAATATTGGCAAAATAGAAACATTTTTCTTGACTTTGTGTCTAGCTCATTTTATAATTTAACTATAAGCTAGAAGAATTATCATAATCACATGATAACTAGTTTAGATGAACTATTAAATGAAGTTCTACTTATAGTGAAGGGTGTAATGATGAAGAAAAGAGTTTTAATATTAGTTGTAAGTTTAATTGGAATAACGGGAATAATTGTAGGGGTGAGTTTAGCTTTCTTTAGTGTAGGAGGAAGTCAAGAGACTGCTAATACTTTTACGAGTGGTTGTTTAAGTATTAGTTTGACTGATGAATCAACTGCCATAAATTTAGAAAATGCTTATCCTGTAACAGATGTAGAAGGACTAGAAGGAACAAGTTATGATTTTACGATAACAAATAATTGTGATAGTTCAACCAACTATCAAATTAGCTTAGAAAGTCTAAATCAAGTCGCTAATTCACTTAATGCCGATTATATTAAAGTAGCATTATCAAGTGATACCGTAGATAATATTATTTCTACATTAAGTGATAATACAAGTGCACCACCAACAATAAGTGGAGCATATGAATCATACAATTTATATACTGGAAGCTTAGGAGCAAGTGAATCTAAAACCTATCACTTAAAAATATGGGTAGATTATGATGCAACAGTTGAACAAGCTGCAAATAAAGTATATTCATCAAAAATCAATGTAATAGCCAATCCAGAAACTACCATAGTGGATACATTAGAAGCACAATTTAGTTTAAGTGATCAAACCATGACCGGAACACTAAGTAGTAATGTAACCAGCGTAAATTATTGTGTTTCAACAGATAATATTTGTGAACCAAGTACAACAGCATCAATAACAAACAACACATATACCGTAGAATTACAAAGTAACGAAAATAAACAAATGGTATGTACAAGACTAAATGGAACAAGTAAAGTAATATGCAGTAATCCAGTAGAAATAAAATTAACAACCCTTGTTGATGCTATTAAAGAAGCATATCAAAATAGTACTACAACTTTAGCTTATGATGAAACAGTAGATAATAATCTAAGATATATAGGTGCTGATCCAAACAATTATGTATTATTCAATGATGAATTATGGAGAATCATTGGAATATTTGATGAAAATACTCATGGAGTAGCAGGAACTGAGTTGGTTAAAATTATTCGTGATGA
>CALVQO010000033.1 GCA_944358145.1 uncultured Bacilli bacterium
CTGGCTCTTGGCTAGAGATTACCAGACTGGCTTCCCACCAGCTATATATTGTACGCCGAACTGACGCACCTCCTATTATTTATTATAACATAATTCCCTTATTCTTCAATAATTATTCCTTTAGCACTTACTATTTCTAGTAAACTTAATAATGATAATTTTGATGTTATTAATTCATCTAAGTTTATTTTTACTTCTTCAAAATGACTGGTTTTTAAATCACATTCTTTAAAGTTGGTATCAATAAAATTGTCGGAAATAAAAGTGCAATGAGCAAATTTTAGATATACATATTTGTTATGACGATGAATATTATCCATAAATTTGACTTTTTCAAATATTGAATTATCTATTTTCGTGTTTTCAATTTTTGAATATTCAACTATACTTTCTTCTATACTCATATTACTTATTGTTGATTCAAAAATAGATACATTAATTAATTTGCAATTATCAAAATCAACATTACTTAAATTACAACCATTAAATGTTATATTGTTTAATTCACAGTTTTCAAATTTTACTTTTCCTAAAAAATTATTGTCAAAAGTCACATGATCTAATTTACATCTTTTAAATTCTACTTCTCTAAAAGTTTCAAAATTAATTTGTTCTTTTGTTATCTCTTCGTTAGTAAATAATAGATAACTTAACGTTAAATCTTCATGATTTTTAAATTCATCTTGTCTTAATTCATGCCTAAAGTTCCACTTCATTTTCATCCTCTTTATAAATTGATGTGAATAATTCGCTTTCTTCGTCTTCAATTTGTTCTTCTTCTATTTCCGGTAGTTCATTTAAACTCGATAAACCAAAATAGTCTAAAAAATCACTTGTTGTTCGATATAAATTTGGTCTTCCTGGCATTTTAGATTTTCCTGCTTCTTTTACTAAACCTTTTGCTACTAATCTTCTAATGATATGGCCACTACTTACTCCTCTCATTGTATCTATTTCTATTCTCGTAATTGGTTGGTTGTATGCTATAATTGCTAGTACTTCTAAACTAGATGGACTAAGGGTATTGGCCTCTGGATTTTCAACTAATTTTTGATAATACTCTTTATGACATTCTTTTGTTGTTAATTTAAAAGCATCGCCTAGATAACTAATTCTAATTCCTCTGGCATCATTTTCGTAACTTTCTTTCAGTTTTAACAATAATTCTTTAGCTTCATCTAAGCTTATGTTCATTACTTCACATAAATTCTTTAAATTTATTCCTTCATCGCCTACAACAAATAATATTCCTTCTAATATTCCTAGTTTATTCATAAACGCTCCTCCTTTCAATTAATATTGGTTTAAAATTATCTTCTTGGGTTAATGTAATTTCATCATTTTTACTCATTGTTAAAATTGATAAAAAAGTGACGATTAAAAATTCTTTACTCTCTTCACTAAATAATTCTAAAAATTCTACTTTTTCTCTTACTTGTAAAATTTTTCTGATATCTTCAATTCGTCGTTCAATACTGTATTCTTTCTTGGTTACTCTTGTGTTTAAAGGCTTGTTTAATTTTTCTCGTGCCTTAAATTTTTTTAATGCTTCAACTAAGTCATTAAGAGTTACATCACCAAAATTGATTGGTCCTTTTTCTAAAAATTCGTCTAAATTCATTGGACTTTTGGTATAAAAATTGTTTCTTTTGCTTTCTAATTCCACTAAATTTTCGCTGATCTTTTTATATTTTTCATATTCAATTATTTTGCGTCTTAAATCTTCTTCTGATGATATTGAGAATTCTTCTTCACCCGATTCTTCTCTTTCTTCATCATTCACTAGCATTTTGCTTTTTAAATGAATTAATTCTGAGGCCATTACTAAGTATGAACTTGCTATATCAATATTTTTATTTTTTTCCTCTTCAATGAATTTTAAATATTCTTCAATAATTACTCTGATATCAATATCATAGATATTCATTTTAGAAGTTTTAACAAGATGTAAAAGAAGGTCTAGAGGACCTTCAAAATCATTAATACTAAATTGGTATTCCATTTTTATCACCATCCTAATTACAGTCAAATCCTAAAGCTTCCATTTCAAAACTTACTACTTTTGTTTGCGTATTTAGTTTAAATGTATCAGCATTAAAGATATATGAACGATTTGCTTCCTCTAAATTGACAATTGTTGTAATATTAAATCCACTAGTACTATTAAATAATGTTGAAGTTATACCGGTAGTTTCATTATAAGTATTAACTAACGTTTGATAAGTACTGTAAATTGTAGTGTAGTCTGGTTCTGTGTTTAAATATTCTACGATACTAGTTACTTCTTTTAATTCATCATTGTTAAATTCATAGGTTACTGTTTCATGTGCATTCTTACAAACTAATGTAGAATTTCCTGCAGTATCAGCGTTTATTGGTACTTCTGGATAATCATCAACAGTCTTTTTTACTAAAACGATATAACCTATGGTAGTTGATGCTACATCAGATATACTTCTTGTGTAGGTTTGAAAAGCACCACTAGCTAAATAACCCTCGGTTGCTAGTTTGATTCTTTCTATGAATGTTCTATCTGTATTGTATATTTCAATATAATAATTTAATTCTTCCATGTTTTGATAAGTTGAACCATTATTCGTAACATTGTAACTTAAAGTATAGTTAATATTGTCTATATTAATTTCACTTACAATTACATCATCACGATCTATTCTTAAATCAGCTGTATAAGCATAAAAAGTTTCATCTTCAGTGTCGTCATCATCATCCGGCTCCTCTTCATTTGGATCATCTGTTGGCGTATTTGGCGTGGTTGGATTACCTGGAGTAGGATTTAAATATTCATTTACTTTATCAGATATTTCTGGTAAAAATATTACTACTAAAATAAAGGTAGTTAAAATAATGAATATACCTATTGATGTTTTTTTACGACTTTCAAAAGCTCCAATTGCTATTGGTTTTAATTCATCTTGTTCAACTTTAAAATTTTTATATTTCTTTTTTGCCATACTAGTCCCTTCTTACTATTTAAAATTATATCAAAAAATAGTTAAAATAAAAAGGACTAATTAGTCCTTTGGCTTAAAAATTAAAGCTACTAGTGATGCAAAGACAATTGAACCTACTATTGCTACACTAGATTTTGTTAACATTCCGGAAAATATACCTAAAATCCCTAATTGTTCAAATCCTTCTAAAGCTCCTGTATATAACATATAGCCAAAATTGGAAATAATTGATGTTGCTCCGCCTCCAGCTAGTTCTATTAATTTGTCATATATGCCAAAGAAAGCTAAAATACTTCCTAGAACAGTGAATAAAGATGTTACATGACCAGGCGTTAGTTTGGTGTTATCCAGTATCACTTGACCAACTGCACAAAATAAACCTGAAATAATAAAAGCCCAAATAAAAGTCATGATAATACCTCCAAACTAATTGCATGTGCTATGCCGGGAATACCTAATTTTTGATTAGCTAGTTGAACAGACTGTAATGATCCTGTTGCTATAACTAGTATTTTTTTATACCTTTTGCAACATAATATTTTGTCAAATAATACTAGGGGTAATGCTACTGGACCACTTGCTCCAGCATATGTTTCTTGGGAATTGGTATATATTTCACAGCCAGCATCTATGTATTTTTTTAAATTAATGTTGTACTCTTTGTTTAACATTTCTAAAAATATTTCTCTACCAACTAACCCTAAGTCTCCCGTTAAAACTAAATCATAATAATTGATATTTCTTTTCATCTCTAATAGATGATTGTTTAGGGTATCTGCTGCTGCTGGAGCCATGACTGCTCCCATATTATTGGTATCTGTTACGCCCATATCTATAGATTTACCAATAGTTGCACTCTCAATTTTAATGTTTGTTTGTTCATTTGTTAATAGTGTTGATACGGCTGCTGTAGTAGTAAATGTCGTTGTGTGTTTTTTTACGGCACCATATTCAACTGGATACCTAAACTGTCTTTCAGCATTTAAATTGTGAGAACTAGTTATGGCTATAATATTCTTAGCTAATTTTCCACTAATCATTGATGAAGCGATAATTAATTCTTCAGCATAACTAGCACAAGCACTATATATTCCTAAATAAGGAATTCTAAATTTAGAAGCATTGTAACTAGATATTGATATTTGATTAATTAAATCTCCACCAATTAATACATCAATTTTATTTTCTGATAATTTGTTTTTATTTAATAAATTGTCTAATACTACCTTTTGCATTTTAATTTCTGCTTGTTCAAAAGTTCTTTCTCCATAATAATAATCATCCATTACTAAATCATAGTTTTTTAATAGTCCATCCCGTTCTAATGGACCTACTATAGAAAAATTATCTTTAATATAAACATTGCTAAATTTTTTACTAGCCACCAATAATCACTCTCACAATCACTAATACGAATGCTGATAATATTCCATAAAGAATTACACTACCAGCTAATTTGAAGAAATTAGATCCAAGCCCTGTAATTAATCCTTCCTTTTTATAATCTAGAGCACTACTTGATACGGAATGAGCAAATCCTGTAGTTGGTATTAATAATCCAGCTTTTGCTTTCGTCATCCAATTGTCAAAGAATCCTATAGCAGTAAAAAGTGATGCAGCAAATATAATGATTAAACAGGTCCATGCTCCTGCAACTATTCTTGTTAAATCAAAGAAATTCATGAGTAGTACAATTAGTCCTTCGGCAATAAATCCAACTAGTCCACCGATTAAAAAAGAGTAAATTACATTTTGAAACTTATTTTCTTTTGGTTCATATTTCTTTACTAATTTTTGATATTCATCTTTATTCATAATAACCTCCATTTTTATTATGAAAAATAAAAAGAAAGTTATACATTTTTAAAACTTTCTTATTTGATTTTATTTTCTATTTCATTATAAAATATATTTAATTTACCAATATAATTTTTATTCCATGGTTTATTTCTACCATAATAATGAATAATTACTGTATTTTTTCTTATCCACTCTAAATCTATTTGATTATCTTTATGATAAAAATTATAGATATTAAAACTTCTTTCTCCTAAATTATATTTTATTTCATCAATTAATTTTACTTTATCTCCATATAAAGAACTTAATATATCTTGATCAGGCAACATCAGTTTTCTTTTGTTTTTCTCTACAAAAGCTAGTACTTCTGTTTCTATATCTATTTTTCTTAATTCATTCAAGTTTATTAATAATACACCGGTATTCATATATATATTTTGGGCTGGCATATTTAACCTGATTTCATGAAATTTATGAAGTGCTTTTTTAATATGAGTTGTTGCTATAAAATAGTTATCTTCAAACTCCATGTTATATAATTGTTTTAAATCATTTAAAACTATTATATCTGTATCTAAATATAAAATACGATCAATGTCTTTTGGTAAATATTTTGCAGCAAATATTCTAAAATAAATTTCTACGGGATATCTTTTTTCATATACAGGAAAATGATTTATTTCACTTTTGGGAACCTCTATTAAATTTATTTTAAACCGTTTTAAATCTACTTTACTTTCAATTTTCTCTTCATCAGCTTTAGTTAAACTTTTGTGTAAAATAAAAATATTAAATTTTTCTTCGGGATTAGAACATTCAATTGATTTTAATAATACTTGTAATTGACTTATATATTTTTGATTTATTGTTATTAATATATTCATATTTACCACCTAAAGAAAAAATGTTCAGTTTTTTAAAATTGAACATTTATCTATTTGAACATTTCTGTTCAATTTAATCAAATTAATGGAGGGGCCTACCGGATTTGAACCGGTGCTCGGGGAGTTGCAGTCCCATGCCTTACCACTTGGCTAAAGCCCCATATGCGAGTGGAATAATACTGCTTTCCCACTGCATTTATTATTTTACACTATAGTTTAAGCTTTGTCAATTGTTGTAAATTAGTTTTACTATATAAAATATATACTAATAATTAAAAATTATGACAATTATTATTTTAATCCTTATTAATTAAATGAGAAAAGCCATCATTATTGATTATTTCTAAAATTATTTCTGGCTTAAAATTTGATTTTTTCAATTCCTCTTGAGTCATCCAAATAAATTTTAAATGTTCTTTTTTCTTTTCTTCAATATTTGGAATTTCTTTCATAGAATATAAATTATGATCAACGAATTTTATTTCATTAATCATTAAAATTTCATGATATTTTTTCCATTAAAAGAGGATACAAAAAAAAATCTAATATGTCTTTAGTAAGAAAAAAATAAATTAAAAATGTGGGGAGTTTAATATGTTAAATAAAGTTCAATATAATAATGTTTTGTTTTTAATTAAAGAGTCAATTGATGAAAGGGTCAATTGACTCTTTTTTTCTAAATTAAGGAGTGATGAAAATGAATAAAATAATTACCTGTTTAAGCGGTCCTAGTTTAAGTGGAAAATCAACTATTACCAATATATTGTTAAAAAATCACGATATAGTATTACCACAACATACAACCACGCGAGATCCTCGATCCGATGATATTGCTGGCTTTTATCATTACATTAGTATGGAAGAATTTATAAAAAGATTAAATAATAATGAGTTTATTGTTGGATCTACCGATGGAATTCGAGGTTATGGAGTACTACGTTCGGACTGTGATAAAGTTTTTATTAATACAGATACCTTACTACTACACGTTTCATACAAAGATATAGATCAATTACAAAAAATTAATATTCCAACAAAGTTAGTTGTTCTAACTTACAAAAATTTAGAGTATTCTATGCGAAAAAGATTTTTAGAGGAAAATAAATCACGAACTGATATTGATTATAGAATTTCAAGTGCTCAAGATGATTATGAAAAATATTTTAATAAAATAAAAGAATTTGCAACAAATATCGTTTATACCGATTTACTAAACATAGATGATACATATAAAATTGTAAGTGAATCATTTGGCTTTAAACCATATGTTAGAAAGAGAGTAAAATAATGAAAATATGCTTAATTCATGAGGAATATCCCGAAGAAACAAACTTTGGTGGAATAGCTACTTATCAAAAGTTGATGAGCAAATATCTAAAACAATTAGGTCATAAAGTAACTATTATTACTCGAAGTTTAACAAATAATCAAGAATATTACGAGAATGGAATTCGAGTAATCAGAATTTTTTGGGAAAAGGATAAAAATAAAATTAAAGATTATAAATCATATCGAAAAAAAGTAGCTGAGAAAATAAAGAAATTAGTAAAAAATAATGAAATAGATGTTATTGAAACTCCTGACTGGGGTGCTGAAACAATAGAATATTTTGATAACCGAAAAGTGCCAATCGTGGTAAAGTTACATACCCCATTGTGTATTTGGCAAATTTATAATAAATCTGACTTAGGTAAAAAGTTAAACAAACATATGCTAAAATGGGAAAAACATATTATTATGAATGCTGATAAAGTTATTTCTTGCTCGCATATACTTTTAGAAAAACTAAAAAAACAATATCCAGATTTTGATTATTCAAAAATTAGAGTAATTCCTAATCCCTATAATAAGAAAGAACTTCAAAGAAATTATGATCATAATTCAAATATTATATTGTATGTAGGAAGTTTAGAACAAAGAAAAGGTGTTGATATACTAGCAAAAGCTATTCCAGAATTTTTACAAAAATGCGATAGTAACGCTATTTTTAGATTTATTGGTAAAGATACTGACAGAAACGATAAGCATATTTCAATGATAAGTTATATAAAAGACATTGTTCCTAAAGAGTTTCACAATAATTTAGAGTTTATAGGTCATGTCAAGAATTCGGAACTCGAAAAATATTATGCTGACGCAAAAATTGGAGTAATCCCCTCAACTTTTGATAATTTACCATATGTTGCTCAAGAAATGTTATTGACTGGTCTTCCGATTGTTGCAAGCGATAATACTGGAGTTAAAGAAATGATAGAAGATAATAAATCAGGTATACTATTCAAAAATTTAGATTTTCAGGATTTGTCTAAAAAGTTGATAGATTTATATGATAATAATCAAAAAAGAAATTTAATAAGTAAAAACGCAAGAGATAATATTATCAAAATTCACGATCCAATAAAGATTGCACAAACTATGGAAAAGATTTATAAAGAGGCTATATATGAGTTCAATAATTCCCACAAAAATTAAATATTTTTTAGATGCTAATAATATACAATTAAAAAAAATAAAAAAAGTAAAAAATGGTATATCTAATAATGTTTATTTTATCAAAACTATTAACAATGATAATTTTATCTTAAAAGATTATATTAGTTCTTACAATAAAACTTGCAAAGAAAAACTATTAGATAATAGTAGAAAAAAGGGAATTCCTACTTTAAATATTGTTTGTGAATATCATGATGACAATTGTGATATAGAAATGTATAATTATATTCATTATATAAAGATTCATCAATTGAAAGAAAAAAATATTGATTTATTAATTAATTTAATCAACAAAATTGATATTCCATTAAATTCTAGTTTTAATTATCAAGATACGATTTTTCAAAAAGTTGATAATTATTTAACAAAGTTAGAAAAATTAAATAAATACAAATTCGATAAAGCTTTAATAGAAGATATTATAAATAGATATAAGCGTTTAAATATAACTAATAAAAACAATTTATATATTATCCACGGCGATATTTCATTCACTAATGTCTTATGGCAAAAAAATAATATTGCACTCATAGATTTTGATGAATCAATTATTGCTCCTAAAGAATATGAATATGTTAGTATGTTAATAAAATATTGTTTTAGAAAAGGAAATTTTAACAAAAAATTGGCTAAAATTTTTTTGAAAAAAATAGTCAATTCTAGTAATATTGAAAATATACAGAAAATGTTAGACTTTTATATATTAAAAGTTTTAATTGAAAAAATTTGTTTGTATGAATATGAAATAATAGACTTATATGATAAAAAGCAACAAAC
Organism: uncultured Bacilli bacterium; assembly: GCA_944358145.1. GTDB lineage: Bacteria > Bacillota_I > Bacilli_A > RF39 > UBA660 > Caccenecus. Next base: position 8,927 of record CALVQO010000033.1, read on the forward strand.
TGATTCATGGTTATATTGGTATAAACTATTAAACGATTCCAATTTAAAAATCAAAAATTTAATTTGAGCATTTGTGGTATTTATGTTAAAATAATAAAAGAGAGGATGAAAAAAATAATGGAAACAATTGTTAAAACACATGTAGGAGCATATGGTGTAATTATTTGTAATGAAAAAATTGCTCTTGTAAGAAAAGCTAGAGGTGGTTATAAAGGAAAGTTAGATCTTCCAGGCGGTGGCATTGAACATACTGAACTTCCTGAAGAAACTTTAAAAAGAGAGATTATGGAAGAAGCTGGAATAAGTATTACTAACTACAAATTACTTGATGTGGTTGCTACTAATATTAAGTGGGAGATGGAACCTGATTTATGGGAAGATTTACATCACATAGGTATCTTATATACTGTAGATACTAATGAGTTACTTTTAAAAAGTGATGCAGATGGTTTAGATTCAGATGGTGCAAATTGGTATAGTATAAATGAATTAAATAAGAAAGAGCTATCTCCATTTACCATAATGGCATTAGAGAAATTGGGTTATTCTATTAAATAGTTTTTTATAAACTATTTTTTATTTGAAAAAGTTTATTCAATCCATAAAATGATATATTCTGTTGTGAGTTATTTTGCTTTATCTTGTATCATTTCGTCACAAATCCGTCACAACCTATTATAATTAAAAATTTCAAACGCAAAAAAACCTTAAATTAAAGGTTTTTTCATCTATATACAAGTGGTAAGGTAAGGATGTTGCAGTCCCATGCCTTACCACTTGGCTAAAGCCCCATATGCGAGTGGAATAATACTGCTTTCCCACTGCATTTAGTATTTTACACTATAGTTTAAGCTTTGTCAATTAGTGTAAATTATTTTTATTAATAAATTATATGTATAATTAAAAAGGTTATTCAAAAGATTTACTATTTAATTATCCAAATTCATTATATTAATAAAATATTTAAAGTTATAGAATAGTATCAAAATATATTTTAGATATTTATTGTAATTACTGATAATTATAACTTGATTAACACCTAGAAATTAAATCTAAATTATTTTTTTATCATAATTTTTTTAGAAATTTTATTGGCAAATACATTTGATATTAGTAGAACAAAAGCAATCCAAAAAAGATCATTAATCATTTTATTGGTTGTAATATATACAAGAAAAAATATTATTAAGATGTATAAAAAATATATTATAGAAAAAAACAGATTTATATTAAATATTGTTTTGTCCATTGTAAAACCTAAAACATCATATAAAAAGATTTCTTTTTTATTACTAAATGTATAATTTATTGTGAATACTACAAGAATTATAAATAACAATATTAAAAGAATAATACTAGCTAAATTTAAAATTTTCAATATTTCTAGTTCCATAGAAGCAAGAGAAATTATAGTATCTAAAATAACTATTTGTTCATTATTAGTTTCAATAAAAGTTTCTTTATCTATTGGAGAATTAAAAGTAACAGAATAAATATTATCACTTTGAGAGTAAGTATCAATTAAATCTAAATAATTATTAATATTAAAGTTATTTGCTTGAAACGTAAGAGTAATATTTTCTATTCTTCTTGTTGATTCTTCCATTCTTGTATTAATTTCATTTTTATAAAACATTAAAAAGGAAATAGAAGTTATCAAAAGAATAATGATAAATAAAAAAGTAATAAATTTCTTTCGATTTAATAATCCTTTAATATATATATATTTCATTTGTCACTCAGTTCTCTCACACTCAATTTTTCAAGTCTATAAATATTACCTTTAGTTATAATAAACGTTAGAAGTATTAGAATTATAAAATACAGTATTAATGGGAAAATTGGAAGACTAATATTTAAAATTCTATATTGAACTTGTTGTTTTAAGACATATTCCACTATATTAGAAACAATAATAAATATTAATAAATCTATAATAAAAGCAATAATAATTGATAAAATGATTTCTAAAAACATTAAACGACCGATTTCTTTTTTGTTAAAGCCTAGTGCTTTATATAAAGCTAATTTTTTATATTCGTTTTTGAAATAGCTTGATAAATAGATAATTAGAACGATTAGTGAAGCAATACTTATAAAAGTAATTAGTAAAATACCTAGATCGAGTAAAGGAGTCATGAAATCATCATCCACAGTAGTTAAAAAGCTATTTATATTATTAGCTTGTAACTCATGATTAATAGCTGTAGCATTATCTTGATTATTAACATATATTGCAATGGCTGGAATTATATACTCACTTTTTAATTCATTTTTTAAAAATTCATATGTATGATCATTTACATAACAAGTACTATAATTATAAGTTAAATCAGCATTATACAAACTTGTCACTGTAAAATTAAAATTTTTTTTATCATATAATGGAGTTCCTTCTTCATCAAATCCAATTAATTGATAAAAATCTAAAGAAAATTCATCACTCAAACTAGTATCTATTAGATCACTATAAACAATATTATCAAATATTTTATAATACATTTTTTCTGGACACAATAATTCAAAATCATTCAATTCTTTGTTTGTAGTTATAATGTTTGGCGTATGATATTTTATTGCATTATTAATATATATATACTCTTCTTTTGCTTCATCTAAATAGCCACGAATAAGATTATAATTATAATCAATTTTTACAATATTCTTATTTTGATAATTTTTTATAAAATCTATTTCTGACTGTGTAGGATTATCAATAGTTATAGTTTTTGTATCACTTAAATCATTTACTGTATTTATGGCTTTATAATAAATGTTATATACTAAAAAAGGAATAATAACTATAAAAAGAAATATAGATATGACTAAAATAAAAATATTTCTTCTAAAACTATTGTTTTTAAAAGTTTTAAAAGTTATAAATATGTAGTCTTTTAATTTCATAATATCTCTCCATCTGATATTATATATAATTTATCACAGTACTTTTTAATCTTGTCATTGTGTGTAACTACAATTACACATTTATTCATTTTACTTATATCTTTTAACATTTTAAAAATCATGTCCTCATTTTTAGTATCTAAATTACCTGTAGGTTCATCTGCAATAATATAATCTGGGTTATTAATTAAACTTCTTGCAATAGCAACTCTTTGACACTCTCCACCAGATAATTCACTAGGCTTATGGTTAATTCTATCTTCTAACCCTAATTTGTTTAATAAAGATTTTGCTGTTTCTTTTTTTGTGATGTTGTAAGGTCTTTATTTTTCAAACTAGGAAGTAGCACATTTTCAAAAGCTGTTAAATTATTATCTAGATAATAAGATTGAAAAACAAATCCTATTTTTTTATTTCTAATTTGAGCTTTTTGTTGTTCAGTCATTTTTGTAACATCTTCATTTTCAAAAAAATATTTTCCAGAAGTCAAATTATCTAATAAGCCAAGAATATTGATTAAAGTTGTTTTGCCACTTCCACTTTTACCCATTATTGCATACATTTTACCCATTTCTAATTTTAAATTTACTTTATTTAAAGCTAGAACTTCATTATTTTTTCCACTATTATAGGGACTTTCCAAAAATAAAATTACCAATTTGACAAAATAAAAACAACTTCGTAAACTGTTGTTAAGATAAA
>CALVQO010000034.1 GCA_944358145.1 uncultured Bacilli bacterium
TATGTTTGATTTATTAAGCAAGAAAAACTTTACTTTCTTGCTTTTTGATTATATAATTTTAGTATAAAGGGTTGAAGAAAATGAGAATAGTTTATAAAAGAAGTTTGGCTTTTATTGGATTTTTAATTGTTTTAATTGGTTGTGTTGGTATTGGCTATTTGTTTTATGATCGCGTGATAGATCCTGAGACACAGGTTGTTGTCAGTGATGAGTTATCGATTAATTATTTAGATGGTGCTACTGTTATACAAGATGGGGAATATCGTTTTTCTGTTACGAATAATGGGGATAATGAAGTAAATTATCATATTGAATTAACTGATATTAGTGGATATAGTAGTAGTGTTAGTTACATTTTAACTTCTAGTGATGCTAATATTACTAGTGAAGAAAAGAATTTAAGTGATGCGGATAATTTGGTTATGGATAATATTTTGATTAATCCAATGGAGACACAGAATTTTATTTTAAAAGTTAGTCATAATACTAGTACTACTTTTCGAATTAATGTAGAAAAAGTAGATGATGTTGAAGAGTATTTTTATATGACTTTATTAAATCAAAATGAAGAGGGTAGTGCTACTTCATTAGTAGGGAAAGAAGTTAGTACGACTAATGAAGGATTAATTGAAGCAGTAGATGATGATGGAGCTACTTATTATTTTAGAGGGGCTGTCGATAATAACTATGTTTCATTCGCTGGTTTAACTTGGAGAATTGTTCGAATTAATGGGGATGGTAGTGTTAGAATAATTTTAGATGATACTAGTGAAACATTAGTTAATTATCATGATGATATGGAAGGTTATGAGACTTTTAATTTAACTAGTTTATCTCAGTCTTTGACTACGTTTTATGAGAATTATTTAAGTAATTATGATAAATCTATTGCTAATACTAAGTTTTGCAGTGAATCAGGTAAGAGTGATACTACTTATAATGCTTATACTAGAATTGTAACTAATGAGATTCCTACCTTTAATTGTTTAGGAGAAAGATATATTAGTAAAATTGGTTTGCTTACTGTAGATGAAGTAATTTATGCTGGTGCTATGTATGGGACTGATAATACGAGTTATTATTTGTATAATTCAGAAATAGATAATTATTGGTGGACTAGTTCTTTGTCTAATTATAATGATAGTACTTTTTATCCATTTTTAGTTAGTAGTTCTGGAGCAGTAGAAGATGATGTTAGTGGATCTTTATATCGGGGGTTAAGACCGGTTATTAGCTTAAATCGGACTACTGTTGTTACAGGAAGTGGTACTATTGCTGATCCTTATGTGGTAAGTTAGTGTAAAGAATATGAAAAATGAATGTAAATTTTAAAATGCCTCTTTATTAATTGGCATTTTTTTGATAGAATAAAGTTGTGGTGATATTATTATGCAAATTATTAATGACACATTAAGCTTTTTAAAAACATTATCGTTTGTAGATGTAGTTTTCTTTTTCGCAGTCTTAGCTCTTATGTTATTAGTAATCATTTTAATTTATTTTATTCGAGAAAACCGTGTAGATGAAGATAATAATATCACTTTCACTCAGGATAAAGATATAAAGAAGATAGATGAAGCAAGTAGTGAAATTACGAGCTTAAAAGAAATAACGGAAGCTTTAGAAAATGCTGAACCTTCTAGTGTTAATTTAAATAAATATGAAGAGGAACAAGAAGAGAAGGCAATTATTAGTTATGATGAATTATTAAAAAGAAAGAATGACTTTGCAATTAATTATTCTGAAGAAGAGAATTTAGATGATGAACTTATGGTTAAGAAAGTAGATTTAGATAATTTAATTAATAAGGATGTTGTGGTAAAACCGGAAATTAAAGTCTCTGTTATTTCTTATCAAAAAGAAGAAGCTTTTTTGGAAGCTTTGAAACAATTACAACAAAAATTAAATTAATTAGAAATATGGGGGGTAAATTATGAAGTTTAAGATTATTACTTTAGGCTGTAAAGTAAATAGTTATGAGTCTGAATATATGCTGGAGAAATTACTTTGCTCTGGCTATATTTATAGTGAGGATAATCCGGATATTGTTATTATTAATACTTGTAGTGTTACGAATATGGCAGATCGAAAGTCAAGAAAGTTAGTTCATCATGTAAAAAGAGTTTATCCACATGCTTATTTAGCTGTTGTGGGTTGTAGTTCTCAAAATCATCAAGAAGAATATCAAAAAATGGGTATTGATCTATTGCTTGGTAATCGTAAAAAAAGTGAGGTTGTCTCTATTTTAGATGAATTTATTAAGGCTCATCAGCCTTATACTTATTTTACGAATGATCGGGCATTAGATTTTGAAGATATGAAGGTAGATCGGTTTACCACTCATACTAGAGCTTTTGTTAAAATACAGGATGGCTGTGATAATTTTTGCTCTTATTGTATTATTCCTTATACAAGGGGTAGTATTCGTTCTAAAGACTTTTTAGCTGTTATTGATGAGGTAAAGACTTTGGTTTTAAATGGGCATCATGAAATTGTTTTAACGGGTATTCATACGGGTAGTTACGAGTCTAATGGGCATGATTTAAGTGATTTAATTGAAGAATTAGCCAAAACGTCAGGATTAGATCGGATTAGAATTTCTAGTATTGAAGTAACAGAGTTAAATGATCACTTCTTAGCATTATTGAAGCGTGAAGATAAAATTGCTAATCATTTGCATATTCCTCTTCAAAGTGGAAGTGATGCTGTATTAAAAAGAATGAATCGAAAGTATGATACTGCTTATTATCGGGAAAAAATTAAACAAATTAGAGAGATTAGACCAGATATTTCTATTACTACTGACTGTATAGTTGGGCATCCTTATGAAACTCAAGAATGCTTTTTAGAATATGTACAGTTTTGCTTAGAAATGAAGTTTAGTAAAATCCATGTATTTCCTTATTCTATTAGAAGTGGGACGGCTTCTGCTTTAATGCCTCAAGTTGATGAAGCAGTAAAAAAAGAAAGAGTAAAAGTATTGCTTAACACTTCTTTACAATTAGAAAATGAATATGCGAAAAAAAGTATTCATCAAACTGTTGATGTCATTACGGAGGAATATGTTGGTCAATATGTTGTAGGATTTACTTCTAATTATTTAAAAGTTTATTTAAAAGGAGATTATCCGTTAGGTAAGAGATATGCTTGCGTTGTTGATCGAGTAGATAAAAATATTTTATATGCGCATGTCATCTCTTGTTTAACTGATGAAATTAAGTTATAATTAAAGTGGTGATGATAAGTTGAATCGTGAGTTAGAAGAAAGATTAGCTCAATTATCTAGTGAGTTAAAAAGTGGAGAACAAAAGGAATTAATTATTGATCAAACAAGATTAACAGAAGCGAATAAAGAAAAATTAATCGCTAAAATACATCAAGAATATCCTAAAGAGGGAAAAATTATTACTTTTCCTTTTACGGCTAATTATGCTGGTAGTGATGCAGCAGTAATTAGAGGGGATATGGATAAAGAAAATATTCGGAGAGCTAAACGGTCTGGTCGTGGTTTTTCTTTGGTTAAATCATTTGTTTCTAAAGCAGTAGAAGAATTTAAGAAGGATTATGAGAGTATTAAAAAGTCTGAGGATGATTTGGATAGTATTTATGTTGATGAAAAAGGAAGAGATTATCAAATTATAGATGGATATAAAACATATTTAGATGAACGTGGATTTGATTATTATTTGAAGTATGATTTAGATGGACATGAATATGCTTGGGTAAAGCTATCTGATGGAAGTATTGGGACTTTCTTGGATAGTGAAAGAACAGTTTTAAAAATTGGGGATAAAGCTTATTATTTTGATGGAGCAATTCATTGGGATCAAGAAATGGATACGTTTTATCCTCATCGATAAATAGGAGACGGTAGTATGAATTACATCAAGGGAAAAGTAAGAAACATTATTTATCAAAATAAAGATAATGGCTACGTTGTAGCTGTTTTTCGCATTAAAGAGACTAATGATGTAAAAATGGAAGATTATGTGGGGAAGACAGTAACCATTACGGGAACTTTTTTGGATATTAATAGTGAAGAGACTTTTATTTTATTTGGTGATGCGGTACGACATGAACGTTTTGGTTTTCAATATCAAGTGAAATCATATGAGAAAGAAAAAATTAGTAGTGAAGATGCTTTGATTCAGTTTTTGTCTAGTTCATTAATTAAGGGCTGTGGAGAGAAAACAGCAGAAAAAATTGTAGAAGTATTAGGACTTAATGCGATTGATTTAATTAAAAAAGATGAATCAGCTATGGATGCTATTCCTAATTTGAGTGATGCAAAGAAAAAAGCTATTCGGGACTCTTTATTAGAATATTCTGATGCTGATGACTGTTTAGTAAAATTAAAAGAGCTTGGTTTTAGTATTGGTGAAGCAACTAAGATTTATAAAAAGTATGGGGCAGCGACAAAGTATATTTTAGAATCTAATTTGTATGTTTTAACAGAGATTATGGAATTTAATAAAATTGATGTAATTTATAAGAGTAATCATGAAGAAATGGATATGGTAAGATTAAAAGCTTGTTTAATAGAAGCGATGAAGAGACTTAGTAATAGTAATGGTGATACTTATTATTATGTAGATGAAATTAAAGATGCTTTGAAGAGGGAATTTAATTTGCTTTTAGATGAAATTACTTTTGAAGAAGTTGTTTATAGTTTAGAAGAAGAGAATAAAATTGTTTTAGAAAAAGATATGTATTATTTGACTCTGTATTATGATGCTGAGGAAAGCATTACTGATCATTTATTTGGATTAAATGCTAATCATCCAACTCCTTTTTATGATTTTGATATAGAACTCGCTAAATTAGAAGAAGAGAATCGTGTTCATTATAATGAAGATCAGAAAAATGCCATTAGAAAAGCTTTAGAAAATAAGATTACAATTATTTCGGGAGGTCCTGGTACAGGTAAAACTACCATTATTAATGCTATTGTTCAGTTATATATTAAAATGCATAATTATTCTCCTATGGAAGTTTTAGCTAATATTGCTTTACTTGCTCCTACAGGTAGAGCGAGTAAGAAAATGTCTTCATCAACGGGACTGCCTGCTATGACTATTCATCGGTTTTTAAAGTGGAATAAGGATACCAATAATTTTGGTGTTAATGAGTATCATAAAGCACAGGAAAATTTAATTATTGTTGATGAGATGAGTATGATCGATGTTAATTTGTTTGATGCTTTACTTAAAGGAATTAAAAGTAATGTTCAATTAATTATGGTTGGAGATGTTCATCAACTTCCTTCTGTTGGACCAGGACTTATTTTAAATGATTTAATTGAATCAGATTTATTTACTTTTTGTCCATTAGAAAAAATTTATCGGCAGTCAGAAAATTCTTATATTCCTTATTTGGCTTTAGAAATTAAAAATAAAGATTTGTCTGAAGATTTTTTGACTCAAAAAGATGATTATAATTTTTTATCTGTTGAGGGAAAATATATTAAAGATATGATTAAAAAAATATGTATGATGAGTAAAGCTAAGGGATTAACAGAAGAAGATATTCAAATTCTTGCTCCGATGTATAAGGGAGAAAATGGTATTGATCAATTAAATCAATTATTACAAGATTTATTTAATCCTAAAGATAGTAAAAAGATAGAGCTTACTTATGGGGATGTGATATACCGAGAAGGAGATAAAGTTTTACAATTACAAAATAATCCTGATAATAATGTTTTTAATGGAGATATTGGTTATATTCGGAAAATTAATCCAAAAACTGGAAGGAATAAAGATTTGATTTTAATTGATTTTGAAGGGGTAAAAGTAGAATATAATAAAGAAGAATTAAATCAAATTAAACATGCTTATGCCATTACTATTCATAAGAGTCAAGGTAGTGAATTTTCTCATGTAATTCTACCCATTACTAGAAATTATTATAAGATGCTTTATAATAAGCTTATTTATACTGGTGTATCTAGGGCAAAAAAGAGTCTGGTTATTATTGGGGAAGCTAAAAGTTTTATGATGGCGGTTCAAAATGATTATGCCTCACAAAGAAAAACGATGTTGAAAGAAAAATTAGTGAATAAATTTATGAAGAGTTGTTCATAATAATAGTGAGGTGTTAGAGATGAAAAAAATAATGGTTGGAAGTATACTAGCGATGGCAGCTGGAGCTGGAATGATGGCTTATGCACTAAATAATAAAAGTACAAAAAGGAAAGCTACTAAGCTAGTAAATAATGCCATGGATATGGCTAATAATAAAATTAGTACGATGAAATAGAGAGTGATCTCTATTTTTTTCTTAACAAAAATTGTTAATTAAGAAGGGGATTTTAATGAATAATTATTTAATTATGGATTATCAATTTGTTTATCAAGAACAAGGTGATTTAATTTCTTTGGATAATTTTATTATGGAAAAGAAAAATGAGTTGTTAGAAGAAGTTAAATTAGAAAATGATAAGGGAAGTAGTTGTAATATTTTTTATGATACAGCGATTAGGGAAGATATTTTTTCTATTCATTTTATTTTATATATTTATACGGGAGGAGCTCATGATATTCGTTATGACCGTGTATTTTATTATGATTTAAATGATAAAAAAGAAGTGTTTTTAGATGATATTATAGAAAATAAGAAAGATTTTTTTTCTGTTTTAAGTAATAAGGCTAAAGATAAATTACTTCATGAGAAAAAAGATTTGATTTATGATGATTTATATTTATTGGAAGATGGGTTAAAACCAATAGAAGAAAATTTTAAGTATTTGTTTTTTGATGTTGATCATTTAAAAGTGATTTTTCCTCCTTATCAAGTTGGGCCTTGGAGTAGTGGAGAAATTAGTGTGAATATTCCTTATTCAGATATAGATAAATACTTAAAGGTATGATAAAATAAAAGTGTTCACTCGTTAGAAAGGAAGACATGAAGATTAAACAACAAGAATTATTATCTATTTATGGAGGAACATGTTTATTTGCTCCTATTGGTAGGGCAATAGCTAGAATTGTTCGAGCTTTTCATATTAGATATTTGATGAAAATATTGTTTGTAGATTAATTAAAAGGAGACTATTTTTTAGCCTCCTTTTAATTAATCCATTAATCCTTTTAATTTAGCATAAATTTCATCATTTGTTTTTGTTGCACTACTATCTCTTGTACCAAAATCGGGTAATAAGTGGAGATGAAAATGTTTTACTTGTTGAGCTTGCCCATAATTAATTAATAATGTTAATGATTTAGCGTCTAGTTTTTCCATTATTTTTGGCCCTATTTTTTTGGCTACATTAAATATATGTGTAGTCATCTCATTATTTAGTTCTTGATAATCAGTATAGTGTTTTTTCGGAATAATTAGGGTATGTCCATCTACACTGGGATTAGCATCCATTATCACCATTACTAAGTCATCTTCAAAAATTTTTTTGCTTGGTATTTTACCATTTGCTATTTTACAAAATATACAATCCATTTTTTATCACCTAACTCAATTATAACAAAATTTGGAAATTATTCAATTGTTTTAGTGTACTTTTAGCCTTTATTTGCATAGATTAAAATAGAGGAGGAATCAAATTGGCAAGTTTTAAAGAGATCGTTACCAAAGCTGTTATTGGTAAAGCAAAAAAAACAAGCGTATCTAAATTTTCAGTTACGCCTAGCGAAATTCCGGATACAGTTTTAGGCTGCTGGGTAATTAATCACACTTTCGAGGGTAGAAGTGAGGCAGGAGTTGTCGTTATTCATGGTGGATTTGATGTAAATGTATGGTATTCTTATCAAAATGATACAAAAACTGCTGTTGCCACTGAACACTTTAGTTATGAAGATAAAATGAACATTAAGCTTAAAGATGGTTCAGGTCTTACTGATGCATCAGAAATTATTGTAAGAAGTTTAACACAACCAACTGTTACTGATGTTACTACGCAAAATGGAGTGGTTAACTTATCTATTGAAAAAGAGCTTGGGGTTGAAATTGTCGGTAATACGATGATTAAAGTAAGTGTAGAGGAAGAAGAAGACGATTATGAAGTATTAGATGATGTGGATAATGAAGAAGTAGATCAAGTTATTGATGAAATTGATGAGGATTATTTAAAATAGTGTCAACCAAAAATAGTTGACACTTGATTCTCTTTATGTTAGAATGGAGTAACAAAGGAGGAGTATTTATGGCAGTTAAATTGAGACTTAAGAGAATGGGCTCTAAACAAAAACCATTTTATCGTATTGTAGCCGCTGATGCTAGAAGTCCTAGAGATGGTAGATTCATTGAAACAGTAGGTACTTATAACCCAATAAAGAAACCTGCTGAAATTCATGTTGATGAAGAAAAAGCATTAAAATGGTTAGGTAATGGAGCTATTCCTACTGATACTGTTCGTTCAATTCTTTCTAAAGAAGGAATTATGGCTAAGTATGCAGAAAGTAAAAAAGCAGGTAAATAATTATGGAAATTACAGAGTTTGCAACCTATTTAGTTAAAAATATTGTTAAAAATCCTGATTTAGTTAAAGTTAGTGCTTTTACTCAGGATGAAGATGAAACTATTTTAGAAATTTTAGTATCAAATGAAGATATGGGAGCAGTAATTGGTAAGGGTGGTAAAAATGCTAAAGCTCTTAGAACCATTATTCTTGCTCATGCTTATTTAAATCATATTAAGAATATTAAAATTAATATTGATTCATTTTAAAAATTCCTAGAACAGGAATTTTTTATCTTATAAGAAAGTATACAAATTATGTATTATAGAAAAATATATGGAAAAGTGATTCAAAAAGCAAAAGACATTATCAAACATGTATGAATATATTAAAGAAAGGCTTGAAATGTTATCATATTTAGATTAAAATAAGATTATATCAAAAATAGAAGAGCATTTTTGAGGGTGTTTCTTTTATTGAAAAGGAAAGTGAGAATTATTATGAAAAAGTTTAGTGAAAGCGTGACTAAGTCGATTTTAACGGGTGTTCAGCCTTCTGGGGTTATTACTTTAGGAAATTATGTTGGGGCAATTAGACAGATGGCAAAAATGCAAGAAGAATATTTGTCTTATATATTTGTTGTTGATATGCACGCAATAACTGTTCCTAAAGATCCTAAAGAATTACATCAAAATATTCGGAGTTTAGTGGCTTTATTTATTGCTTGTGGAATAGATCCGGAAAAGAATTTTATTTTTTTACAATCTGAAAATGAATATCATGCTAATATTTCATGGTTACTTGAATGTAATACTTCTTTTGGTGAGTTGTCTCGGATGACGCAATTTAAAGATAAATCTAAAAAGAATGTTAATTTTAAAGCTGGATTATTTACTTATCCTATTTTAATGGCAGCAGATATTTTGGCTTATGATGTTGATTATGTTCCGGTAGGTATTGATCAAAAACAACACGTTGAATTAGCTAGAAATATTGCTCTTCATTTTAATAAAACTTATGGTGATACTTTTAAATTGCCTGATGTTTATATTACGGAGAGCCAAACTAAGATTATGGATTTAATTAGTCCGGATAAAAAGATGAGTAAGTCTAGCGATAATGAAAAAGGCATTATTAAAATGTTAGATAAACCTGATGTCATTCGTAAAAAAATTATGGGAGCTACGACAGATAGTGAATGTTTAATTAAGTACGATCCTCTAAATAAACCTGGGATTAGCAATTTAATAAATATTGCCACTGCATTATCTCAATATTCTATTCATGATATAGAAAATATGTTTGAAGGAAAAAATTATGGTGATTTTAAACGTTTTGTTGCAGAAATAGTGGTTCAAGAATTGAGTGTAATTCAAGAAAAATATTATCAATTAATTGATAGTCCAGAATTGGATAAAATATTAGATGAGAATATTGATATAGTTAGAAAAATTGCTAAAGATAAGTTCTTACTCATGAAAAAAAGAATGGGAATGTATCGTTAAGTAGAAAAGAGGGCAAAAGATGAAAAAAAGAATTATTAGTGCTATTGTTATGCTTATAATCGTTATTCCTGTAGTATGGGTTGGTGGTGATTTATTTCGGCTTGGAGTAGGAATTGTTAGTATTCTTGCCTTAAAAGAAATGCTGGATTTAAAGAAAAGTCATCATGAAATTCCTATGTTTGTCAGTTTAGTTAGTGTTGTTGCTTTACTTCTTCTTGTTTTAGCTGAATATGATGGATATTCTATTTTGTTTGGTGTAACTTATCGGGGTATAGCTATACTTTTACTTAGTTTACTTGGTTTATCTGTATTTTATGATGAAAAGAAATATACTGCTACAGATGCTTTGTTTCTAATTGGCTCTATACTTTTACTTGGAACGGCTTTTAATGCTATGATATTAGCTAGAATGGCTGATCTTTATTTGTTTATTTATCTCATTTTAATTTTTATTTTTACCGATACTTTTGCGATGTTAATGGGAATGGCTTTTGGACGTCATAAATTAATTCCTAAGGTTAGTCCTAAAAAGACGGTTGAAGGTAGTGTACTTGGTTCAATTATTGGTACAGTAGTGGCTGTAATATTTTATCATTTCTTTGTCCATTCTATTAATTTAACGGTAATTTTAGTTACTTTATTCTTATCTGTTATTGGTCAAATTGGTGATCTTATTTTTAGTAAAATAAAAAGAGAAAATGATATTAAAGATTTTAGTAATTTAATTCCTGGACATGGGGGAATATTAGATCGTCTTGATAGTACGATTGCTATTATGTTAGGCTTTTTATTAGTGTATTCATTATTATAGGAGGATAGAATATGTGGTTTATTGTTTTAATTTTATTAATTTTTATTTTAGGATTAATTATTTTAGTTCATGAATTTGGTCATTTTATTACGGCTAAAAAAGCTGGAGTTCATATTTATGAGTTTTCTATTGGAATGGGTCCTTTAATTAAAACTCATAAGGGTAAAGATGGAATTAATTATAATATTCGGGCTTTACCTATTGGTGGATTTGTTTCTATGGCTGGAGAAGTATATGAGGATGATGACACAAAGAAAATCAAAAAAGAAGATTTTATGTGTAATAAAAAATGGTGGCAAAGAGTGATTATTTTAGCTGCAGGAGTATTTAATAATTTTATTCTTGCTATTATCATTTTATTTTTTATGGCTCTTATTTGGGGTGCTAATAGTTTGGAACCTAAAGTAGGAACCGTTTTAGAAGATTCAGCTGCAGAAGCAGGAGGATTACAAGTTGGAGATTTAATTTTATCCATTAATGATCATAAAGTATCTACTTGGGATCAAACACAAATTGTTTTATATTTAAAAAATGAAAGTAATATTTATGAGTTTGAAGTTCTTCGAGATGGGGAAGTTGTTAGTTTAGAACTTGAGCCTGATGTTGTAGAAACAGAAACTGGTGAAGAACAAAAGACATTTGGGTTTGGAATAGAACAAAAAGTAGAAAAGGGATTATGGGCTAGTATAAAATATGCTTTTGAGCGTTTCTGGAGTTTAATTTCTACTATGTGGATTACAGTTATTAATTTATTTACTGGACAAATTTCTCTTAGTAGTTTATCTGGACCGGTTGGTATTTATCATGTGGTAGGAGAAAGTTTATCGATGGGATTACAACAAATTGTTTATTTAATTGCTTTCTTAAGTATTAATGTTGGTTTAATTAATATTTTACCAATACCAGCGTTTGACGGAGGTAGAATTTTATTCTTAATTATTGAAAAGATTAAGGGAAGTCCAATTAATGCTAAATTTGAAAATGCTTGCCATATGGTTTTCTTCTTCCTAATTATTTTACTTATGATTTATATTACAATAATTGATATTATAAGATTTACGTAACAGTAAGTCTTTTTTAATTTAAAAACATTCTTTCGTCTGACATAGTCAAACATATTTCGTTATATAATTTTAGTGGGTCTTTAATTGTTTGATCAATTATTGGACTTAAATTAGTAATGAGGTTTGTTGTGCTTTTCAAAAGCTTATATTTGTGATAGAATATTTACATGTCCCAATAGTTCAGCTGGATAGAATGCTAGCCTCCGACGCTAGAGATCGTGGGTTCGAATCCCGCTTGGGACACCATTTATTTAGTTGAAGTAATTAAATAGAAAGGATTAAAAAGCTAAATGAGAGATTATTATTATTTAAGTGAAATTATTTTTGGACTTAGAAGTGAATATAAACGAA
>CALVQO010000035.1 GCA_944358145.1 uncultured Bacilli bacterium
AAATCAAATTTTGTTAAATATTTATTATTTCTTTTTAAATCTAAACAATAATTATAAACCAATCTTGTACAGCCAAATGTTTGATGGATTAATGCTATTTGTTCTTCATTTGGATACAAACGAAATTGATATGCTCTATGTATTTTCATTATCT
The DNA here is from genome assembly GCA_944358145.1 of uncultured Bacilli bacterium. Classification (GTDB taxonomy): domain Bacteria; phylum Bacillota_I; class Bacilli_A; order RF39; family UBA660; genus Caccenecus. The sequence goes on from CALVQO010000035.1 coordinate 155, forward strand.
TCACCCCCGATAATAACATTATACTATAAATACATATGTTCGTCAATAATTAATTTTAAAAATACCCGTATTTCGTGTACTTTCCTATAAGATGAAAAAAGACGCTAGCCTAAGGCATAGCGTTTGCTACATTGCAGGCGTTATCCACTAAGTGAATAACACTTACAGAATTAATATAACATATTTTTAATATGCAAACAATTTACATTTTATTTACATATGTAACTTTATCTATATAAGATATTTTTTTTATATTGTTTTTTAGGTTGTCCTTCAAAATATTGTTCACTCATTTAATAACTATTTTTTCCTCCTTACCTTTTGGTTGTAGAAGTGAGGTGTACAAAGTAATGAAGGTTCTCTTAAAAGTAATTTTACCACGAAAATAGCATTGGTCCTTGAGATAACAGCCAATGCTGAAAACAAAATAAGTAGGCATTAGTTGTTTTTCTAACGCTTACTATTTAATTATAGTGTTACATGTATTTATTCATTTCTCTCATTACTTGATTTACTTGCTTTTTGCTTGGTTTTCTTCCCATGCTTGACATCATTGCTTCTATCATCTTTTCGTTGATTGGTGGATTTTTCTTTAAATACTTTTGCATAAAATGTCTAGCTAATAAGAAGCCTAATACTAAACCAACGATAAGTCCTATTATACACCATAATATTTGTGCCCACATAATTTTTCACCTCATTAATATATTACTATAAATTTATTCGTTTTACAAGCGAACAAGTTCATTTAGCCAAAAATAATCTTTGTTTTTAAAGTCACAGACAAATAAATTTTTCATTTCTTTTAAATCGGTAAGAAAACTTGGTTTTAAAATGTTACTTTCTAATAATAAGAAAGCACTACTTACAATTAAACAAGAGTCTTCTGGTAAATATTTATTTTGAATTCTGTGAACATTATGAAATTTAGAATAAAAATCATTATCTTTGCATTCATTAAATATTAAATTATTTACTTTACTTTTATCAAATGGAGATACAATTTGCATAAATAAATCATAGGCTACACTAACATCATTGGTATCAAAGCTGTGAATATCTTCCATTGTTTTAAATAAATGATAGGGATTATTTTTCATTAAATTATAGAATGTTTTATTAATATTGAATATATAAAATGTACGCATCTTTTCCTCACCTGAATTAATCTTATCACACTAAAAGTGCAAAATTTGTCGAACCGTGTAAAACTCTTATTTTTTTTATACTCCTGTTTTTAGATGGTGGCGTCTTAAGAATATTTTTCTTAAAAAATCAATTGGAAATACTGTAGCGGCTAGAAGTAAGACAATAAAGAATTCGTTTGCTTTTAGGCCATATGTCCGAAATAAGTCTCCCCCATGATAAATTAAATAGATTTGTACACTGACAATAAAAAGAATTATCGCAATAAATACTTTATTTTTGCTTAAGTTTGCTAAAATGTTAATTCGTTCACTTCTAGCATTAAAAGCATTAAATATGCCAATGAAAATAAATAGAGCAAAATAGGCTGTCATTAGATATTTGTAGTCTTCTCCAACACGAATGAATTCTCTTACTATTGGTAGTTTTAAAAATAATATGCAGAGTATTGCTGAATAAAGACCTGTAAATAATACTTCCCCGATCATGTAGGAATTAATAATTGGTTCGCTTTTGGGTTTGGGTGGCTCATACATATAACTTTTAAGAGGTGGTTCAAATGAGAAAGCAAGTCCAGAGAAGGTATCCATAATCATATTTAACCATAACATTTGAATGATCGTAATTGGGGTATTTATTCCAATAAATGGACCGATAATTGATAAAATTAAGGCACACATATTTACTGTTAATTGATAAATAATGAATTTACGAATACTTTTAAATATTGTTCTTCCATATAAAATAGCCTTGCTAATTGATAAAATATTATCATCAAGTATGACAATATCAGCGGCTTCTTTTGCTACTTCTGTTCCACTTCCCATAGCAAATCCTACATTGGCTTTCTTTAAGGCTGGTGCATCATTGACGCCATCTCCTGTCATTCCGACGATTAAATCCATCTCTTCTAATACCCTTACTAGCCTTGATTTATCTGTTGGAAGGGCTCTGGCTACTACTTTTAAATTACCAGCAATTTTCTTTAGCTCATCATCACTTAATTTGGCTAGTTCTTCACTTGTTAAGACAATATCTTCTTTGTCTAGTAAGCCTACATCAGTTGCAATAGATGTAGCAGTTGCTTTGGCATCTCCAGTTATCATAATCATATTAATTCCTGCACTACGAATTAGGCTTACTCCTTCTTTTGCTTCGCTCCTTAATTCATCTTTTATTGCTACTAAACCTACGAATACTAAATTTTTCATCTCTTTATTTTTACTATAACATAGAGCAAGAACTCTTATTCCTTTTTGCGTTAAATTGTCGGTTATATTGGAAATATTCTTTTTGTTTAAAAGTATTTTTTCTTCACCAGATTTATTTAGATAGTAACTTGTGTTGGGGAATAATTTTTCTAATGCCCCTTTTATATAAGTAATATTGTTATCTAATGTAACACTACTATATTTTGATTTACTGTCAAATGGAGTTTTGTCTATTATTCTTCTTTTTATTTCATTATCTATATCTAGAAACTTTAAACATGCTCTATCTGTGCCATTTCCTCCAAATGCTTCTTTTTTATCATTAAATTTACTATCATTATTATAATATAAATTGTTATATATTGCTTCATAATACTTTTTATTTTGTTTAATCATTTTGATATTTTTATAATGAATGTTGTCAGCACTAATTATTTCACTTACTTCTAGTTTTCCTTTGGTTAATGTCCCTGTTTTATCCGTTAATAAAACATTAATACTTCCCGCTGTTTCTATTCCTACTAGTTTTCTTACTAAAACATTATTTTTTAACATTCTTTTCATATTACTAGATAAAACTAATGTAATCATCATTGGTAGTCCTTCTGGAACTGCTACGACAATGATCGTTACACTTAATGTTAAGGCATAAATTAAATGATCTATCATAACATGAAAGTTGGTTAAGGTTTTCATAATTAATTCAGGATCAAAATTGTTATCTATTACAATTACAGAAAATAAATATGATATGGTAACTAAGGCTGCTCCACAATAACCAATACGACTGATCATTTTGGCTAGACCTTGTAATCTTAATTTTAGAGGTGACATTGGGGCACTTTCTCCTAATTCTTTAGCTAGGGCTCCATAAAGGGTCTTGTCCCCTACTTCTGTTACTAACATGTATGCATCACCATTATAAACTACTGAGCCTCGATATAATTTATTTGTATCTTGTAAATTATCTGGATTTATTGGTGGATATTTCTTGGCTTCTTTCGTTTCACCATTTAAACTTGATTCATCTACACGAAGCTCACCTTTTAATAAGTAACCATCAGCAGGAATTCTATCTCCACTTTGAAGAACTACAATATCATTTTTTACTACTTCTTCTAAAGGAATTTCTATTACTTTTCCATTTCGAAGTACTTTTACTAATATTTTGGCACTTTCTTCTTGTAATCTTCGAAAAGCAGCTTCACTACCATATTCAGAAATAGTTGAGATAAATGATGCTAAAAAAATGGCAATTAAAATACCTAAAGTTTCAAAATAGTTGGAGTCTTGAAATAAAAATACTACTTTTATTGCTAAAGCGATCAATAATATTTTAATTATTGGATCTCCTAAGGATTCTAATAGTAATTTCATAAATCCTTTTGATTTTACATTTGTGATACTGTTTGTTCCATATTTTTTTCTATTTAACTCTACACTTTCGTTATTAAGGCCTTTGTACATAGACTATCCTCCTAGACTAAATATATGCACTCACTCTTTCTTTTTTGACTATTTTATTTTAGTGTGTTAAAATAAATTCTTGTTTAGGGGGATTTATGATGAATAAAAAAGAAGCTTTTCTCCGTTATCTTAATGGAGAGTGTACAAGTCGCGATTTTAATTTAGCTAGAGAATATGCTGCTCATGCTAGTTTAGAAGAAAAAGAGTTGTTTAATCAGAGAAACAACGAAATCGCTAAAACGGGATTAGAAAAATTAGTTAGTACTCAACCCTTTGATTTAGCAGTTGTAGATAACTTTTTAATGAAACAAGGAGTAAGTAAAGAATATTTTCAATTACTTCTTCATTATTATTTAGTTAATCATCCTCAGGATATGTTGGTAGAACAATTTTATCATTTATTGTATTTAGAGTATATTCAAGATTTAGATTATCTTTTTACTTATGCTAAAAATGTAGCTTGGAATACTAGGCAATTGCATTCTATAGCAAAAAAATATCATATGGATCAATATGGATTAGAAAAATTATTAGCTATATATGCTAAGAAAAATTTAGGAATTGATTCTTATACTAATTATAAAGTTTGTTATTTAGATTTTCTTAATTTCTTTACCGATCAAATTAAAGTCACTATTGAAAAAGAACATGCTTATACTTATTATCAAAAATATGCCACTTCTCAAGAAAAAGAAAAGTTTGAAAGTTATATTAAATATATTTTGGATAGATATAAGAAAAAGGTAAATGTTCAAGAAAATACAACAGCTTTTTTACATTCTTTATCTTTAAATCTTTATGACTTATATTTATTTACTCAATTTGATTTTATTCATGATTTTAGCTATCAAAATATTTTAGTAGGTCAAGCTAAAAAATATTATGATTTATGTGCTTCTGTTTCTTTTGATCCAAATAAAGTAGCATCTATTGCTACAATTTATCAAATGAGTTGTGAACAATTTTTAACTTTGGCTAAATTTTATGCTAGAGAAGTATTGCATTTTGATATTATTCACCAGTCTTATACTGTTTCTAAAAATCATTATAAAAAAAAGGTCTATTTTTTACTAGAAGCTATTAAGGATGAGGAGGATACTCAAAAGATTTTCGATTGTTTAAGTCAAGCTCATGTTAAGTATGAAGATATTTTAATGTTTTGTTATGGGTTTCATTGTGAATTACCTTTAGAAAAGCAACGAAGTTTAGAACAGAAATTTAGTCATTATTTAGCAATACTTCAGCAAAATAAAATGGCTGCTATTTATGAATCTCTTCCTAAAAAATCTAATACTTGTGATTCTATATTTGAGGATTATTTAAATAGTGAGTTAACATTGGAGGAGTTTTGTAAAGAAAAAAATATGGCAGTTAAAACTTTTAAGAAAAAAGTAAATGGTATAAAAGAAAAAGAGCTTGCTTTAAAAATTAAAGATAAATTACAACAAGAAAAAATAAAATCTAATCAATTAAAAGAAAAAACTTGTCATGAAGTTATTTGTTATATTCGTGAAGGAATTAACGATCATGGCAATAAAAGAGCATTTACTTTGCTAGATTACTTTATTTTATTTAAAGATAATTATATTCATCAATTTGTTTATTCTCTTTTAAATTTAACTGCTAAAGATAAACAAGATTTAAGGAAGTTCTTTCTACCTTTACAAAATGCTAGTCGTATTTCAAATGATAATATTGCTAATTTAAATTTAGAGTTTCATTCTCTTAAAGATGAAAAGGGATTTCCTATTAAAGGAACCGGTATTTTACTAACAAAAGAAGAATTAAGTCATCTAGCTGACTATTTAGAATTAGAAAATCTACCAATGCTTGATGTTATTGTTCATCTTGCTGCTAGAGAATATGTTGATGGAAATTTAGTTATTGAGTCTTTACAAAAACTATAATTTTCTTTAAAATTGATTTGGTGATGATCATGTTTCCTTATACATTAGATAATAAAAGATATCATACCTTAAATTATTTTTTTAGAAATAAATTTAATTCTAAAGTATTTAAGGTTGCTTTAAATGCTGGGTTTACTTGTCCTAATTATCAGTCGGGTGGTTGTATTTATTGTAATCACGGTAGTGGTAATCATTATGAGGATATGGATTTGGTTAAACAGTTTGAATTAGTAAAGATACCTTTAGAAAAGAAATGGCCTAATTCAAAATATATTGCTTATTTTCAAGCGAATACCAATACTTATGCTCCAGTTCAAGTTTTAAAAGAAAAATATGAGCAAGTGCTTCATCTACCTAATGTTATTGGACTGGATATTGCAACAAGAAGTGATGCACTTAGTGATTCTGTTTTAGATTATTTAGAAGAGTTAAATCAAAAAACATTTCTAATGGTAGAACTGGGACTTCAGTCTATGCATGAAGCAACACTTAAATGGATTAATCGTGGTCATGATTTAAAGAATTTTGAAGAGGCTGTAAAAAAGTTAAAACAAAGAGGAATTTTTGTAGTTGTACATATTATTAATGGGTTACCAAATGAGACTAAAGAAATGATGATCGATACAGTTAAATATTTAAATTCACTGGGTATTGATGGAATTAAAATTCATATGCTTTATGTTAGTAAGCATACACCTTTAGCTAATATCTATCAAACTAAACCATTTAAACTTTTATCTAAAGAAGAATATGTAGATATTGTCTGTGAACAGCTTGAATATTTAGATCCTAAAATTGTTGTGATGCGTATTACTGGTGATCCTTTGAAGGAAGAAGTTATTGCTCCGACATGGTTACTGAAGAAATTTTGTGTTTTAAATGATATTGATAAAGAAATGAAAAAAAGAGATATTTATCAAGGAGATAAAATTATTCCTTGATGATATCTCTTATTTTATTTTTTAGTCTTTGAATAGCGTTATCTACTTGTTTTTCATTTTTACCAGTAAGAGCCATAATTGTTTTACGATCTAAACCATTTTTTAATAGTCTAAATGTTTCTAATTCAGAAGAAGATAAACTCTCTTCTATTTTACTTATTAATTCTTCATAATCTTCTTTTAATGTTAAGTTATATAATGGATCGGTCTTTTCATCAGTAATTAGATCTTTTAAAGTCATTCCCTCTTCATAATCATAATCTAGAGAATAAAAGGAATTTAGGAGTTTGGCTTTTTCCCCATTATATTTTTTTAATACCTTTTTTATTCTTCTATCAACACATACTGTAATAAAAGTAGATAATTTTACCTTCTTTTCTTGATTAAAAGAATTTATGGCATCACTAAAAGCATATAATGCTTCTTGTATTAATTCCCGTTTATCTATTCCTAAGCTAATTATGGCATTGTGATATTTTTTCATTAAGATATCAACAATATATTTATATTTTTCATAAATTTTATTTTTGGCTTCTTCATTGTTTTCTAAAGCTAGTTTTATTAATTCTTCATCTTCCATGGGCTACTCCTTAATCATACCATAAATTAGAATAGCAGCAGAAACACTAGCATTTAAGCTGTTAATTTTTCCATACATGGGAATACTTATAATTTCATCACTGTTTTTCCGAATAATTTCACTTACTCCCTTACCTTCAGCACCAATTACTAATACTTTTTTATCTGCATAATCAACATGGCGATAATCTGTTCCGTCCATATCAGCTGTATAAACAAAAAATAAATTCTTTTGAAGTTTTTTTAAGGCTTCGTTTAAATTATTTACTTCTACTATTTTGACATTATTAATTGCACCAGCACTAATTTTCATTACTGTATCATTTACTCGTACACTTCTATCTTTGGGAATAATTATTCCTTTTATCCCTGCACATTCACAAGTACGAATAATAGCTCCTAAATTATGGGGATCTTCTAAATGGTCTAAGCACACTAAAAAATCACTATCTAATACATCTTCTAATTTGTAATAGTTATAATCATCAATATCCATAACTACCCCTTGATGTCTTTCTTTAACCATTTTATTTAATCTAAACTCAGGAGTAAATTCATACCTTATTTTGTTTTCTTTTAAATAAGTTATTATTTCTTGATCTTTAAAACCTTCTTTTAAATAGACTTTATGTATCTTATTTGTTGGTGTTTCTTTTAAAACATTTTTACCACATACAAGCATTTTATCACCTATGGGTTAGTATAACAAAAAATAGAAAAAAAGTAAAGGTTTGATTCTTTACTTTCTTAACATTGATTCTAAAGTTAATTCATCATTATCTTGGACTACTACATCTTTTTCTGTCAAATCATGTTCAAGATGCTTTGATAAGCGATGCCCTTCTAGGTCACAAATAGCTCTTTTCCTTAATTTTAAATACTTTTCTAATAATTTTTTCTTTTTTCAAAGAATCTTTCTCTGCTAGCTTCTTCACTTTCATTTAAGGCTGAAAATTGCTGTTCCAAGCCAAATCTCAGTGCTTTTTTATGAATTTACTATCTTTTTAAATTCTTCTCCTCTATCTTCAAATCTTAAGTATTGATCCCATGAAGCTGAGGCTGGAGAAAGCAATACTGTATCACCACTTGTTGCTTCTTCTTTTATTTTTTTCATTGCACTGCTTAAAGTTTCAAATTCTTCTGCTTCTATATTATTTTTTTCTGCAAATTCCATTACTCTTTTTCTTACTTCACCTATGGCATAGATTTTTTTGATATTAGAACTATATGGAGATAAATCATTAAAGTCTTGACTACGTTCCATTCCTCCTAAAATTAAGTCAATGTTATTATCAAAACTATTTAGTGCAGTTATTGTCGAAGTTGGATTAGTTGATTTTGAATCATTATAATAATTTACACCATTTATGTTTCTTACAAATTCTAATCTATGTTCTACTCCTTTAAATTCTTTTAATACTTCGGTTACATATTTGAAATTAATATTTAAAAGTTTTACTACTAAATAAGTAACTAATATATTTTCGTAATTATGATTTCCTTTTAAAATTATATCTTTTTTGTCTATCACTTTTTTAGAATCCATATATATTCCATCTTCACCAATATAATTTTCCTTATTATTAAAATAATATTTTGTAGATGCTATGTCTTTAGTTAATTCCATTGAATCATAGTTTGCTGCATTAATTATCGCTATATCTTTATTGGTATGATGATTAAATATTTTTCTTTTTACTTCTTTATATTTTTCGTATGAACCATGATAATCTAAATGAGTTGGACATAAATTGGTTAAAACACTGATATCAGCTTTAAAATCTACCATATCAATAAGTTGATGATCAGATATTTCTAATAATAAAATATCATTTTCCTTTAAATCATTAACTATACTTGATAGAGGTGTGCCAATATTACCACCTAAATGAACAGGAAGTCCTGCTTTTTTTAATACTTCATGGATTAGCGTTACTGTTGTCGTTTTTCCATTACTTCCTGTTATACCAATAATTTTTATTGGTTTATTGATGTAATGGTAGGCTACTTCCATTTCATTTACTACTGGTATTCCTAAGTTTCTTGCTTTTTCTACACAAGGATGATAAGGAAAAACAGCAGGATTTTTTATTAATATATCAAAAGTTTCATTTAAAATATTTTCGGGTTCACTTGTTTTGGTGAAAGCTATACCCAACGCTTTTAATTCATTTACTTTTTCGATATCTTGATCTTTTTGATCAGTTACTATTATTTTGTTGTTTCCGTTACTTAATAATTTGGCAACTTCATACCCACTTCTAGCCATACCTAAAATTAATATTTTTTTATTTTCTAACACTTTTACCACCTTATTTAATTATATTCTAATTCATGAAAAAAAGCAATTAGCTTGACATAATTGCTTCTACATAATAATAAACATCTTTGTGCCAATTAGGATTAGCTGCATATTTTGTATTAATAGTCTCAGGAGTAGTTAATCCTTTAGCATAGTAATTGTTAGCTAAATTGTTGATAAATGCTTCTAATCCATCTTCTAATGTAGCAAAACTTGCATATCTGCCACTAGATGCTTTCATTCCTCCAACATTGTTAGCATTTCTAACAAGAGAACTGCATGTCCATTTACATCCCGTTTCTACCAAAATAATAGAAGCTGCTACAACTGGATCTACTCCTTTATCTATTGCTAAAGATGCAATAGTTGTTCCATATCCATCTAGGGTGGAATTAAGTACATTATCTATTTTTAAGCCTAATTGTTCTAAAGTTAATCCTTCATAAACAATTGTTTCTTCTTTTGCTTCTAATTGTTCTACTTCATATCTATTCGCTGGAGTATCACTTCTGTATAGTACATTTTCAACTATAATGTTCTCTACTAATACTTTTTCTTTATTTTTTTCCTTATATCCAATAATTAAACTACTTGTAATTAAAACAACCAGAGCCATTTTAATTCCTAAACTTTTCATTAAATACTTCCTCCTAAATTTCGCGAAGTGATTAGTATTCTACCACAATTTTCTCTGTTTGTCAAATTACTACATACAAAAGTTCATATTCTTTTAATATCTACAATGTCTAACATGTTAATTTTATCTCCATTTAAGCTTAAAAGATAGTTACCAGATTTGCCAACAATGGTAGTTTTTATCTCTCCATTTCTAGTTTGAATCAAAACGTTACTTTTATACACATGATGGGGTGATGCAAAGATTTGATTAATTTTCTCGTAAACATTTACTTTTTGATCACTTCTTACTTCATCATTTTTACCATAATAAACGTCTGTATTATTTCTTAACTCTTTATCAATAGGATTTGCATATACTCTTGGTAAATCTTTTTTCATTTTAGAACACCTCTATTACATTTTATGATAATTCGTTATTTTTGAAACATAATAATATTATGAAAAAGAAAATTGTTTTGGATAAACTCATTTTATTTATTCCCCTTTTTATCCTTCTTCTTATTTCTTTACTTAATATGTATAAGATAAGAACTGTGGATGGATTTGAGAATTATTTTTTTAAACAAGCTTTATGGTTTGGACTTGGTTTTGTTGTGCTCTTTGTTTTTTCTTTTTTGAGGCCTAAATTAATATTTAAATATAGTAAGTATCTTTATTTTATTAATGTTATTTTATTAATATTAGTACTTTTTTTTGGAACAACAATTAATGGTTCTAAGGCTTGGTTTAATTTTAAATATTTTTCTTTTCAACCTAGTGAATTAATGAAGTTTAGTTTAGCTCTTTACTTAAGTCTAGTTCTTGCTCATACTAAAAAAGGAAATATGAAACAAGAATTTAAAGCAATATTAAAAGCTCTTTTTATTACCTTAATTCCTTCTTTATTCGTTTTCTTAGAGCCGGATACTGGGGCAATTATCATTTATTTTATTATTATGCTTGGGATTATTTTCGTTTATCATATTAATTTTAAATGGTATCTTATTTTAGGATTAATTTTAATTGCTTTTCTTGGAGCTTTTGGTTATTTATATTACTTTAATCAAGATCTTTTAATTGAATTAATTGGTACTTCTTTCTTTTACCGAGTAGATCGACTTCTTACTTTTGTTAACCAAGACTCTTTTCAATTAGATCGGGCATTAATTTCAATTGGAACATCTAACTTTTTTACTGGTAGTAATGGCGTTTATATTCCTGAGGCTCCAACTGATTTTATTGTTGCCTTATCTATTAGTAATTTGGGGATTATTAGTTTTATTCTTATTTTACTTTGTTTCTTTGTTTTAGATTTTTACTTTCTCGTTCAATTAAATAAAATCAAAAAGTTGCAATATAAAATGTTTATCGCTGCTTTTCTTGCTATGTTTATTTTTGCCCAAATTCAAAATATAGGGATGAACTTGGGAATTCTTCCTATTATTGGACTTCCTCTACCATTTGTTAGTTATGGAGGAACAAATATTATTGTTTATTTTATGTTTTTGGGTATTCTTGTGAATTTAAAGAAAAATTAATTCTTTATTAGAATAATTTCAAAACTCTTGCAAAAAAAAATTGTTACAGTTCAGTCAAGGCATTAGAAAATAAGTGAGTTTTTGCTCACTTTTTGTTATGATAGGGCTAAAATTCCTTT
>CALVQO010000036.1 GCA_944358145.1 uncultured Bacilli bacterium
CAATTACAAAATAAATAAAAAACCAGATTCTTTCTGGCTTTGCGAGATATTTTTAAATAACAACTGTCAAACTTGGGAATTAAAGAAACTAAAGAAGTTAGCACAGCTACAACATTTAATTACACCTTAGAGCTTACTTATGTAAACACAGGCTCAAATCAAAACCACAACGCGAACAAAACTTTAACAAGTAATTTAAAAGTAGAATTTAGAGCAGAATAAAAGTGAAACTAATATGAAATATTAGTAAAAAAATGAATTTTTGATATTGCAAGTAGTGAATGGTTATGTTATACTTTTAAATAGTAGGGAGTGTTCCAAATGAACGATAGTAATTTACAAGAACAATATGCTTTATTAGAAGAGGAAAAGAAAGAAAACAACAGAAAAACTATAATAATTATTATCTTATGTATTTTAATTATTTTAGTAACCATTTTAGGAATAGTATTCTCATTATCGGGAAAGAACAGAGTTTGTACATTAAACTGTGATTCTAATGGTGATGGAATAATTGATCTAAATATTGATTTAGATGGTGATGGAATTTGTGATATTAACTGCGATACCGATGGCGATGGCAAACCAGACATCAACATTGACTACAAAGGTGATAGAATACCTCATTTCAGTATTGATACTGATGGCGATGGAAAACCAGATGTTAACCCAGTAAATAAAGATGTAGATGGTGATGGTAATCCAGATTTCAACATTGATGTAGATGGCGACGGATGGCCAGATATTAACATTGATTTCGATAATACAAATACTTGTGATATTAATTGTGATACTGATGGAGATAATAAACCAGACATCAATATCGATGGTAATGGAGATGGAAAGCCAGACATCAACATAGATACTGATGGCGATGGCGAACCTGATGATAATTTCATGAATCAAGATACTGATGGTGACGGTGTATGTGATCTAAACTGTGATACCGATGATGATGGTTTCCCAGATATTAATATCGATGTAGATGGAGATGGAGATCCAGACATTAATATTGATAACGATGGCGATGGCGTATGCGATGTAAATTGTGACACAAACGATGATGGTAAACCTGATACAGATTTAGACATTGATGGAGATGGAGATCCAGATATCAATGTAGATACTGATGATGACGGTAAACCAGATGATAATCTTACAGATCAAGATACTGATGGAGATGGAACTTGTGATTTAAACTGTGACACTGACGGCGACGGATGGCCAGATATTAATATTGATATTGATGGAGATGGAGATCCAGACATCAACATTGATACTGATGGTGATGGTGTATGTGATTTAAACTGTGATACTGATGGCGACGGAAAGCCAGATATTAACATTGATACTGATGGTGACGGTGTATGTGATATTAACTGTGATACTGATGGCGATGGAGATCCAGATATCAATATAGATACTGATGGAGATGGAACTTGTGATTTAAACTGTGATACTGATGGCGACGGAAAGCCAGATATTAACATTGATTATGAAGGTGATGGAGACCCAGATTTCAATGTAGACACTGATGGTGATGGAGATCCAGATGACAATTTAATGAACCAAGATAAAGATGGTGACGGAACTTGTGATTTAAACTGTGATACAGACGATGACGGATGGCCAGATATTAATATTGATATTGATGGTGATGGAGATCCAGACATTAACATAGATACTGATGGTGATGGAAACCCAGATATCAACATTGATATTGATAAAGATGGAGATCCAGACATCAATGTAGACACTGATGGAGATGGAGATCCAGATGATAATCTTACTGATCAAGACACTGATGGCGATGGCATATGTGATTTAAATTGTGATACTGATGGCGACGGAGATCCAGATACAAATATCGATATAGATGGTGATGGAGATCCAGACATTAATATTGATACTGATGATGATGGTGTATGTGACACTAACTGCGATACAGATGGCGATGGAAAGCCAGATATTGATATTGACATTGATGGCGACGGTGATCCAGATATCAACGTAGATACTGATGATGATGGAGATCCAGATGAAAACTTAAAAGATCAAGATACTGATGGTGACGGTGTATGTGATGTAAATTGCGACACTGATGACGATGGTATTCCAGACGAAAATGTTGATATTGATGGTGATGGAACTTGTGATTTAAATTGTGATAACAATGGCGATGGTGTATGTGACACTAATTGTGATGGCAATTTATATGGTAATGCTGATCTAAGCAGTTTAAGAGTTGGTAATTATACATTAAATCCAAGATTTGATGGTTCTACAACAGAATATACAGTAGAAGTAGATAGCGATTTAACAAGTGTACTTGTTAGTGCAAAAGCTCTAAATCCTAAAGCAAGAGTAATAGGAACTGGTACCGTACAATTAACTACTGATTCTACTAGAGTATCAGTAACGGTTATAGCTCAAAATGGAACAACAAAAACTTATAATGTAACAATTAATAAAGCAGAAAACCCAAGCACTTCTGAAGACGGTGATGGTCAAACTGATATTGGAACTTCTGAAAATGGATTACTATCTGTAAGTTTCTCAAGACCAATGAAAGGTGAAAATATTTTACCTGGATGGACAGGTTCTCATGGATTTACAGTAAGAAATACTTCAAATAAAACTGTAGTTTATAATGTAAACTTAATCAATGTTAGCAACAGTTTTACAAGTAATAACTTTGTATACAGCTTAGTAAAAGATGGAAGAACACTTGTAAGTCAAACACCTGCTTTAAAATCAGATGGAACAATTGCAAGTAACATAGTTATTGCTCCTGGAGAAACTGCAACATTCTCATTGAATTATGAATTCATTAATTTGAATGAAGCCCAAGATTATGATCAAGGACAAAATTACAGTGGAACAATAGCAATTCAAATTGTATCTGCTAATTAAGGATGATTAAATTCATCCTTTTTAAATTCTATAATATTTTAAGCAGAAAATTTTATAGAATATCTTGTATTTTAAGAATTATTAAGCTATAATATATATTAGAATAGGAGGGGCCTAGAATGAAAGATAAAATTTCATGGCAAAAAATAGTACATATCATATTTAAAATATTGTCATGGGCCCTATTTATTATCCTTTTATTAATTGCTATTTTCTTGTTATATTATTACATAGCCAATAAAATATATACAAGTAAAGGAGCTGGCTATGAACCAAAATTTTCAATTTATACTATAGCAACAGGTTCTATGGTGCCTAACATTAATGTATATGATGCAGTTATCAATATGCGCGTAGATGATCCTAATGATTTAAAAGTTGGAGACGTTATTACATTCCGTTCATCAAGTCCATTAACACAAAATTTAACAATTACTCACCGAATAAAAGCAATAACAGAAGATGAAAATGGAGAAATATGTTTTGTAACCAAAGGTGATGCCAACCCTGTTGAAGATGGATCATGTGCTAAATTTAACAATGTTATTGGTAAAGTAATTATTAGAATACCAGCTCTAGGATATATTCAACGTTTCCTAGCTTCCGGAATGGGATGGCTACTATGTATTTTAATACCAGCTTTAGTAATTATTGGTAGAGACATCATGAGAATTACAAGATTATCATCAATTAAAGAAAGTGCTAATAAAATGGCAACAAAGAAGAAAGATCCAAAGAAAGAAGCTGCTGAGAAAAAACGAAAAGATGAAATAAAAAGAAAGTTATTAAGTGAAAACAGTGGTACAAAAGAATACTATAAAGAGCCAACAATAAAAGTAAAAGTAATAGAAAAAACAACCAATAAAAATAAAAAAGATAATGATAAACAAAAACGAAAGAAAAAATAATTAATTTCCTTTCGTTTTTTTATTAAATTCTCGAGCCATTAATCCCTTTTTAATTAAACTTTTATAAGCATGTTCATTTAATACTAAATCAAATTCGCCAATAAATTCATAAACATGAGGTTTAAATCCTAATTTAAACTGATTTAAACCCAAATAAGGATTATTAGTAGTAAAATCACCAGTCATTCCATTTAAATCAACAAATTTAAAGTCATTTTTATAATATTCTAATATTTGATAATGTAAGAAGTAATTAGGATCAAAATGTTTAAAATTCTTATCATAACCACTGATAACAATATGTACACGATTTAAATAACGAATAACAAAAGCTCCTGCAATATAAGTAGTTTTCTGTTCACTTAATCCCTTAGTAGCTATTTCAATATCATTTTTATAAGAAAGTAAAATACGATCAGAATTCATTTTTTCTTTAATATAAATATCATTAGCACTATGAATAAGCTTTCTAGAAATCTCATTATTACGCTCTAATTCTTGATCATAGAGCATTTTACTATTAAGTAAGTATTGTTGATAGTCAACCTTAACTAAAAACAAATCTGAAGCATGAATTCGATCAAAAACATTATAATAATTTTTATAATAAAAAGGATCAATATTTTTCTTATATTTAATAAATTGAAATAAAACATCAATACTATCCCGATCTACTTTTTCAAAAACAATTCCTTTTTTTATTCCTTTTCTTATTTTATTTTTAGTATTTTTATTTAAAGCATCAAAAGAATAATCATGTAAATTTAAAATTCCATTAAATCTAGGAAATAAACTTTCAAAATATTTATTATCTCTTAACTTAGTAAATCCCAACTCTTTTAAATAATCACGAACGATAATATTTTGATTATAATTAGTAAGTTTAGAAACCGGATTAATTTCTCCAATAGCAATTTCTGGATTAATTTTAATAAAAACAAGTCTTTTTTGATAGTACTCTTTAATAGCATGTGTAAACTTTTGCAATAAATCATGATCAAAATAATCAATTAAGAAACCTTTAGGAGAATAACCATATTTATAAAACCCAATTTTCTTAATTAAAATTAATGCCGCAGCTTTAATCACACCAAGCTCATCAACAAATCCAATTAGTTCATAATCATATCCACACTCTGTCATAAAAAGAGCATAACTAGAGCTTTGATAATAAGAACTAATGAAAAAATTTTTAGCAAAGCCATCAAATTCAGCGATAGAAAGTTCCTTAATATGCATAATTACTCCCCCCTCTCAAAATAATGAAATATTATAGCACAAACTATAGTTTATGTCCAGAATATGATTGACTGTTAAAAAATTTATAGTATAATTATAAGTAGGAGGAATATATGGCAAAGAAAAAAGAAAAAACAATATTGGACAGAATAAAACTAAATTTTAACAAATTATTAATTGGGAGCATCATATTAAATGTACTATTCTTATTATATGGAATATTGATTTACTTAAATCCAAGAATTACTTTAGAATTAGCAGGAATTATTCTTGGAATATACCTGATTATTTTTGGCTTATTTGCAATTTATGAATTTATCGTAAGAGACAATAACCCATTATTTAGTTTAAACATTTTATGGGGAATTCTAGCAATATTAGCAGGCTTACTAGTAATGATTAATCCTTTTGAAATCATTAAAATTTTAACTTTTGCATTAGGAATATATCTAGTAATTATTTCTGTACGTAAGATAATTAATTCCCTAAAGCTAAAAAAATATGGTTATGATGGATGGGCATTAATACTAGTAATTGCCATTATTTTATTAATCTTTGGTATATTCATTATGATTAACCCAATGGCTTCTATGGATTTAGCAGAAGCTACAGGAATATTCATCATTTTAGCAAGTATTCTTGAAATATGTAATTCTATTATGCTTTACACCAAAGCAAAAGAAATACTAGACTTATTTAAAAAGAAAGAAAAGTAGGAAAAAAATCCTGCTTTTTTGCATATTTTACAAAAATTTACATACACTAAAAATGTATTAGCACTTACACTTGACAAGTGCTAATAATGGTGGTATATTATACTTGTGAAAGGAAGATGGTTATGATGTTACCAAGAAAAATGTTTTTAGATGATATGTTTGATAGTTTTTTAGAAAGTGATGTGCCAAAGATGAAATGTGATATTTATGAAGCTGATGGCAATTATAATTTAGAACTTGATATGCCAGGATTCACTAAAGATGATATTAACATTGAATTCAATAAAGGAACACTAACAATTAGTGCTGAAAAGAAAGACGAAAAAGAAGAAAAAGATGATAAGAAATATATTAGACGTGAAAGATTTTATGGTAGTGTATCTCGTTCTTTCTATCTAGGTGACATTGAAGAAGAAAATATTAAAGCTGAATTCAAAGATGGAACCTTAAAAGTAACAGCACCTAAAAAAGCTGAAAACATATCTAAAAAAGTAATAAATATTGATTAAGCACTTCATGTGCTTTTTTCGTTTACTCTTTTTTTAAAGAAAGAATGAGTTGATCGATATTTTCCTTAGTTTCTTGAATAGATGCTTGTCTAGAAGGGTAAGAGCTTACTTCTTCAATAGTCAAAAAATCAACATTCATAGCTAAAAGATCTTGATTAACTTCATGAATAGAAGCATATTTTAATTGAACTAAATGATATAAATTTAAACATAATTCTTTCTTTATCGTAGGATCAATATTCCAGTCTAAAACTTCCCGAATTCGATGTAAGCAAGAAATGACTTGCAAAAGCTTAATTTCTTTTTCAAACAATAGGTAACGAGAGTTTTTTTTCGTTTTTTCTTCAATTTCATCAGCTACTTTAAAAATATCCATTATTTTAGGATTAATCCGAAATCCTTTTGAAGACACCCCAGTAGAAGAATGTTTACGATAATAATAATCATGATTATCAAATGCTAAAACTTGATCAGTCAAGAATAAATGAGAATAACTAAAAGCAACATCTTCCCACATCGTATTAACCAAAAAAGAAGAATGAGCAAGAAATTCCCGTTTAAATAACTTATTTCCACAAGATGGTGACTGAGCAATAATCTTATCTGATTCTTTTTGTGTAGAGTAAATAATACCAGTCCGTCTAAAACTAGGATAATAATCTTGAAAAGTAGAACTTTCTTTAGCAAAGACAATACCAGTAGTAATGATATCAGGCATACCATGATCTAATGCACCCTGATACATTTCATCATACATATTTGGATGAATATAATCATCACTATCAACAAAACTAATATATTCACCCTGAGCATATTTCAAACCGATATTTCTACTAGTCCCTTGACCCAAATTAACCTGATTTTGATATACATGAATTCGATTAGGAAACTTTTGTTGCCAAGATTTTAAAATGGATAAACTTTGATCAGTAGAAGCATCATCAATAAGAATAATTTCCAAATCTTTTAACGTTTGTAAAGTAAGTGAATAAAGTAAATCATTTAAATAAGCTTCACTATTATATACAGGTATAATGACACTAATTTTCAACAAAACCATCCCTCTAAATAGTTCATATCATAGCATAAAAGCAAGAAAAAAGCAAATTAGCAAATAAAACTTGTCAAGAGCTAGAATTTATTATAAAATTAAATTGTGGTGATAAATATGGGACAAGTATATGATCATGTTTTATTATATAAAAAGAAATTTCCAGGAGGAGTTACTTGGTGGAGACTAAAAAAGCATAGTGCTGTAATAGAAGAACATCTAAATCCAGGAGAAACAGTTCGTTATGCCTTTGCTGGTCAAAAAAATGATAAATGGTATGACGTAACTTCTACCGCCGTTATAGCAATAACCAACAAAAGAATTTTAATTGGACAAAAAAGAGTCATATGGGGCTATTTCTTAAACAGTATTACTCCAGACTTATATAATGATATGCAAGTTTATTCAGGACTAATCTGGGGTAAAATTACCATTGATACAATAAAAGAAGAAGTAGTAATTACAAATTTAGCCAAGGATTCATTAAGAGAAATAGAAACAGAAATTTCTGAATTTATGATGGAAGAAAAGAAAAAATATGGCGGAGCAATGAATAATAATTAAAGGAGTATTATGAAAAAATTAAAAATATTTCAAATAACCATCATTGTTTTATTCATCATTTTTATTTTCTTTTTATTTAGATCAGTAGATTATACGGAAGAGTATACTATAGATGATGTAAAAATAGTAGAATCATATAATAAAGAAAGAAAACATTACTATTTTACCTTAACTTATCATGATATTACTTTTGATTATTTATATGAAAGTAAAATGGAACAACAAAGAACATTAATTAATGAAGTAGAAATAATAGAAGATGATGAAAACTTTTGTTTAATTCCCAAAGGAGATAGTTTAGAATTTATTCCTTTATGTATAGATAATAATAAAGTTACTCATTATACAAAAGTTAATGATCAATTAAAAGAGCAAATACCTGATGAATATCTAAATGCATCAAAAGAATTAGATGAGGAATATGAAGGAATAAATATTTATAACAAAGATTATACTTATTTATTATGGAATTATAATGGCTTTTATTATATTAATGAAGAATATACTGAAGAGTTAACTTTATTTGATCAAGAATTATATAATGCTAATTTAATTACCTACACAGAAGATTATTTAATTGTTGCTGATTATGATGAAGAATATACATTTAATAAGTTTTATCGTATAGCCTTTAAAGATGGTAAAATAAAAGAATTTAATTTAAATCGAGATATTTATTTTGATAGTTATTTTCCAGGTTATGTTAAAAACAAATTATATATCGTTGACAACAAAGAAAAAGAAATGTATGAATTTAATGCTAAAAATGGTGATTTAGAGAAAATAAAGCCCAAAATGTTAAATAATGATGAATGGGAAAATGTTGGTATAAAATCTTTAATTAGTCAAAATAAAAAATTTAGTAAAAAGACTAATTATGAATATAATTTAGATGGTGACATATTATACTTAAATTATCAAGGAAAAGAAAATAATACAGTAATTGATGATGAAGTAACTAGTATTGTAAGAATAAAAGATAATTTAATCTTCTATTTAAAAACTGACACATTATATGCTTTCGACCCATTAAAAGGAAGTACAAAACTATTAAAATATTTTGAATGGAATTTTAATTATGAAAATATGATATATATTAATTAACCAATTTGTGCTTTTGTCATATCCTAATAATAGATGAGGAGTGAGCATTTTGAACGATAATAATACGTATTTTACATATTATACAATTGAAAAAGGGGATAATTTATATGAAATAGCCAAAAAATATAATATTAATCCCAAATTACTTGCTGCGATAAATGGAATAAAAGATGATGAGTATATTTATCCTAATCAAGAATTATTAATTCCCAAAAGTGGCTATAGCTACTATATCACAGCAGAAGGTGATACGTTAAGAGGTGTTGCTAGTGCCTTTAAAACAACACCAGAAAATATGCTAAATTATAATCGTACAATATATCTTTTACCAGAGCAAATTCTAGTATACAAAAGTAGAGGATAGGTCTCAAATGAGACTTTTTTTCTTGCTTAAAAAACGGAACTAATATATAATAGCTTTAGGTGATTAAAATGAATTTTAATTTTTATATGACTTACTACTTAGTAAAAAAAGGATATACTAATATTTTAGAAGTACCGGCAAATGAATTAGTTAGTGGCTTAACTTCATATTTAATGCAAGAATTAAAATTAAAAGAAACAAAAGAAGATATATTTTCATTATATAAAAGATATGCTAGCATAGTTAAAGAACCAGAAAAATCATTAAGCGCAATTATCCATTATTTACTTGGTTATATATCATTATTGCAACAATTTGAAATAACATGGGAAATTAAAGAAAATATAGAACCAACACTGATAAATAATGATAAATACCCAGAAAAAATAGATCATTTAATTTCTTCAATAAATATTGATGAAAATCTATTTGCTTTAGTTTTAAATACAGCTTTAGAATATAAAGAAAAAAGAGAAGAGGGATTAATTAGATGATTAAATTAACAACCAACTTAGAAGAAGCAAAATTTGTAACTCATGCTGGAAACTTTCATGCCGATGATGTATTTTCAACTGTATTCTTAGAAAAACTTTATGGAAATATAACATTAATTAGATTAAAAGAATACCAGGATGATAAGAGCAAGTTAGCTTATGATATAGGATTAGGCGAGTTTGATCATCATGGACCATATTTTGATAAAAAAAGAGCAAACGGAATACACTACTGTAGTTTTGGTTTATTATGGCAAGAGTTTGGCTTAGAGTATTTAAAGAAAATAAGTAATGAAAATTCAAAAGAAATATTTGAAATCATGGATGAATTATTAGTTACCCAAATTGATGCTTTTGATAATGGTGAATATACAGTAGATGTACCATTTAATATCTATACTCTAGCATCATTAATTGAACAATTTAGGCCCAAAATAGGAACAAATGAAGATGAAAACAAGTGTTTCCTTAAAGCAGTAAATTTTGCTAGTACCATATTTGACCAAATATTAGCAGACGCAATTATCAAAGCCAAAGTAATTAAAGAATTAACACAGCAAAAGGAGAAAATAAAAGATAAAATTCTTATATTAGATGAATATATTCCTTACGAATATGCCATATTTAAACTAGGCTTAGATATAGATTTTGTGATATATCCATCAAACCGAGGAGGTTATGCTGCTCATACAATTCCCACAAAATACAAAGGATTTACACCTAAAATACCATTTGAAAAAGAATGGGCAGGGCTTAGAGATGAAGAATTACAAAAAGTAAGTGGAGTAAAAACAGCAAAATTTTGTCATACCAAATTATTTCTAGCAACTGCCAAGACTAAAGAAGATGCAATAGAACTTGCCAAAAAAAGCATTAGAGGGTAACAAAAGTTACTCTTTTTAAATATAATGAAAAAAGATGCGTAAATAAAAGAAAATAAACGCACCAAATTATAATTAAATAGTGTCTAGTTATATGGGATATTGATTTGCTACCCATTCTAAGAACTTACTAAAGAAAATAGACCTTTATTAACGAGGGTCTTTTTCAATGTGGCTAAATAATAAGAAGATATTAATAATTCCACAAATACCAATAATACCATAGATAATTCTTGTAATTACACTAGAGTCTTGAAATAAACTAGTAACTAAGTTAAAATCAAAGAAACCAATTAATCCCCAGTTTATTGCTCCGATAATTGTAAAAATCAATGCTATCTTTTGTAATGTTTCCATTTAATCACACCCTTTGCTATTATTATGAATGGATTTACTAAAAATATACATAAATTTATAAATAAGATATTTTTTTAAAAATTAGATGTTAATAACTAAGGATTTATTAACATTTTCTTTTTTTATTTTTTAATTCATAATTTTAATAAAGAACAATATAGTTTAATTAGAGAAGGGTGTGTTATATGAAAAAATTAATTGTTCTAGCAATAGGACTAATGTTGTTCATTACGGGATGTGGTAAAGCTACAGAAGAAGATTTAATTGGAAAGTTTGAAAAAAATGTAGAAAACTCTAAATCCTATACATTAAAAGGAAACATGGAAATATTAAGTAATGAAGAAACATTTACCTATAGCATAGAAGCTAATTATTTACAAGATGACTACTATAAAGTTACATTAGTAAATCAAACCAATAATCATGAACAAATCATCTTAAAAAATGGTGATGGTGTCTATGT
>CALVQO010000037.1 GCA_944358145.1 uncultured Bacilli bacterium
ATTCTTACTAGTCTTTGCAACTTGAATATTGTTAAAAACTAAGTCTAAAAAGTAATAGACTTCTTTTTCAAAATCTTGCTTCATCTCCAACACCTGCAATTAATATAACATAATGGCTTTTATAAGTCGTAACACAAAATAAAAATAAGAAAGAGTAAAGTTAAATTAAGATAAATATACACTTCATCACACAACATAGAAAAAAGGACTTATTAATTAGTCCTTTATATATCTGCTTAAAATAAAGTATATATTCATGAATCC
The DNA here is from genome assembly GCA_944358145.1 of uncultured Bacilli bacterium. Taxonomy (GTDB): domain Bacteria; phylum Bacillota_I; class Bacilli_A; order RF39; family UBA660; genus Caccenecus. The sequence goes on from CALVQO010000037.1 coordinate 265, forward strand.
CAATGTATTTTTTAATATTTTAGTAAGATTTGAAATAAGTGATATTTCATTAATATAACTCTGATGTTATATAATCTACTAAATCAGGATACATTTGCTCAAATTCATCTATTGGTGCAATAAAATAACCAGTTCCTAAAGTATCTGTGTATCCATCCTTATCAACATCAAAGTATACTTCTCCCAATGTAAAGAAATATTCTTTTTGCCCAGTATCCATATAAGTAAAACAAGTGGGATATAAATAAGTTGATAAATCAACAGTATTTTGTCCTGTATAGGCTTGTTCTGTCCAATCATAAGCAATATTTTTAACAATATTATATAAGTTAGGATAGTTAGTAGCTAATGCACTATCAAATATTCTTTGGTTATTGACAACATTTGTTATATCTACTGGTGTACCTTTTAAAAATTTCTTTTCATCTGCAATGTAAAAGTATTCTGTTACCTCATATCTTTCTACATTAGAGTTTGGAACTTGATTATTGTTTTCTTGGCTATTATTTTCTTCGCTTGTAGTAAGATTATCATCTTTTTCAGTCAATAAAGCTACCCCAACTCCAAAGCCTATTGTCAACATAAAAATACCTATAATAAGTAGCACTGCTTTAATTACATCTTTTCTCATTAAACTCTCACTCCTTAAACATTTAATTTAATTCTAATATAACTTCATTTTTGTTGATTCCCACACTATAACGATAGTTGCTTCCACTAGCGCTTGGTAAATAGCCAAACCATATTGTATTGGAATCAAAACTATCTATTAGTATATCACTTGTTGTAGTACATTTCACAATAATAATATCACCGCTAGTACTATTATATTTGCAACTTATTTCGCTTGGTGATAAATAATCTCCTGCGAGTTTTGAAACAGCAGCTCTTTCAGCACTATCTCTACGAGAGTTCGTTTCAGCTCCACCTGAAAGCCAATAGACTCCCCAGATAAAAAAACCTATACCTATTATAACAGGTATTAAATCAAAGATATTAACTCTTATGCTAGTAGCACTATCATCATTACTAACTTGCGCATTATTTAATGTGGTAGTTTGACTTTCTTGGTCAATTGATTCTGATGGCATTTTTTTGACAGAATTTATTTCCTTCTGTTCTGTTTTAACATATTCTGTTTGGATTATTTCTTCATTTTTTTGTTGTGATATTTCTCTTAATTGATTAATTAATTGTTGGTCCTTTTTCATTCCAAGATATGTTGTACTCCCGCCATATTGAATAATATGTAGCTGTTCATCATCTTCATGATATGAAGAATTCTTAATATTAGAGTAAGGGATTTTAATCAAATTACCATCATTAGTAGTTATAGTTAGGCTATCGTCTTTTATTTTTAGTATTGCATCATTCTTCTTGTTTCCTTGGATAAGCACTACATTTAACTTTCTCATAAACTAGCCTCTTAATTTTTTTATAGCACTTTGAATAGAATTAACCCATTCTTTCCCACCAAAAACAGCAAAAGTTTCGCTTCCATTAATAGTTTCGATTATTAAATTATTGGGAAACCCTTTTTTTACATTAGTGATGTTTTCTAATTCAACTTCAAATTCTTTTTTGCCTACATTAACTTTGTGCCCTTCGAAATATAAAGTTTCATTAGTTAAAATAAGTTTTCCACCTTTACTGCCAAAGCCATGATACCAATTAGCAGCACCACTTTTTAAAATTTCTTCTTTCATTTTTTCTCCTCCTTACTATTTATTATAGCATAAATAATAATATTTGAAAATATATTTTTAAGTTATTTACTTAAATTATTTAAGTATTTAATTTATGGTTAAATTCTTGCTTTTTACCGATAATATTACTGATATTTATTAAGTTATTTGCTTAATATAAAGGAGGCTTATATGAACTATACCGACGAAAACAGAAAAGTGCTTTTACAAAAAATAGGAAAAAACATTAATTACTATCGTTATCATTGTAATAACATAAAGATAATGAATGATAAGGGCTTCGTAACCATTGAAAAGCTAGCAGAAGAAATAGACAGTAGTCCAAATATGCTTTATAACTTAACAGCTAAGAAAGTGGAACAAGGAGTATCTGTAATATTTTTAGATAAATTAGCTCGTGTATTAGATGTAAGTTTGAGTTGTTTCTTTTTAAATACACCATTACAAAATCCACCAAGATATAAAGAACAATAATAATTATATAAGTAAGTACTTATCAACAAATTTATTATTCTAATACAATAGTTTTAGATGTTATATTATTTCTAACATCTGTAAATAATATAACATAATAATTTTTAGAAGTTGTAATACAAAACAAAAAGAGGTATAATAATCATAAATAAGAAATACGCAGAAGTAAATTTAAAGGTGTCCCATTAGGTGTCCCAAAAACTAAAATAAAGTATAATAATTTGTAATATTTTAAGATATTTTCAATAAATTAAAAACCACTTTAAAACAAGGTAGAATAAGATATAATAATAGTGTAATTCGTCCATCCCGAACAGAGCAGTTAAGCACTAGAACGCCGACGATAGTGATAAGCGAAAATAGGAAGTTGCTGGTTTTTTTGTGTTTATTAATGATCATGCCATCCGGTTACGGTCATTTTTTTATAACACTTAATTGAATATAGTTGACATAACTAAGAAAATAGAAAAACTGATATCATTTAAGATATCAGCCTCCATACCAAACTACCCTTAAATATAAATGCCTTATATGCATTTACAAAAAGATTATATAACGTATTAAATACAAAATCAAGTTATTTTCATAAAAAAAATAATATTAAGAATATTTATATGTTAGTATTTACAGCCATGACAAAAGATAAGTGATGTTCACTTATTTTTTTAATGCTTGTAATTCTTTGAAAGTATAGGGATTATCTTCTACTAATCTAGTTAAAGATTCATACTCATTAACACCATATAATCTGCATGTTTCGATATAACTTCTGATATTGGCATAATCTCTTGCTCTTTCGATATTTTGAAATTGTCCTGATATCTTCATCTTTGATTTGATTCCTCTTAAGTTTCTTTCACTCAAGTTATTCGTAAATGGTATTGAAAAATCAAAGATCCAATAGATGTAGTTATCTCGGTATTCCATAATTCTCCAGATTAGAGTTAACTCATTCTTGGCATAATAGGGATTTGGATCGTTTTCATTTTCTTCTAATCCCTTTAATAAACTTGTATCAATGTTTAAAATAAAATCATTGATCTCCTCACTATCAAAATGATCAATTCCATTATCCATTAACTCTTTTCTTTTATGATCATATTCTTGGAATAACTTAATCATTTCTTTACACCATGTTCTACTGGGAAGATTCATTTCTACTTTTTTTAAATCTCTAAGTAGATATTGGCAACATTCTGCATTGATAAATTCATATTCTGGATTATAATTTACTTTATTATGATCATGTTCTACTACAGTGTTTTTATCAAGTAGACTTAGTATCTTATCTTCATCTAATCCTTCTTTATTTTTCTTTTCATGTGCTTTAAATAAGCATATAAAATCATTACCATAATATCTCATACAGCTTTGTTTTTTATCTATACTAATTACTGTATCATCCCAATATAATATTTTTGATATAATACATGCTTTATGCAATTCTTCAATAAAGCTTTCTAAACTTTTACTTGCATTCTTTTGTAATTTAACTAAATATCCTTCACATGGATCTATTTCTTCCATGGATAATCCATTTAATATTCTTCTGATTTTATTTAGTGATACATTCCCGACATTACTAAGAGTTAAAGCAATACTTTTTACGTTACTTCTATATTGACATTCTTCCTTTAAGTGATTTGGTATAGGTGCATGAATGATCTTACCACAACAATTACACTTATATTCCATAAATTCATGTTCAGTATAATTAACTATAATTTTGTAATCTTTTACTTGTTTTTTGATCATTTCACCAGTTGGAACTAGTTCACATTTATCACAATTAGGGCATTGATTTAGTTCATGTTTGATATGTTCATTTATTTTTTCTTCGCTTACTGGTTCTAACTTATCTTTTTTATGTCCTTCTTTTCTTCCAATTTTTCCTCCTGTGTTTTTAGCAAAATTAGGAACTACTTTTTTCTTACCCATTGGTGTCTTACTTGTTGGTATTCCTGATGTTGTTCCGTCTAGATTAGTAATTGCTTTTAATCTTTCGATTTCTCTTTTTAGATTTTTATTTTCTTCTTTCTTTTTATATCTTCTCTCACTATCTTCAGCGATTTGAGTTCTTAACAATAAATGTTTGTTTTCTAACTTAATTTTGGTATATTTATCTTGTAACTTTTCATAATCTTTATATAAACCTCTAGTATTTGGCTTTACCTTTACTTCAATAATCTGTTTTTCTGGTTCTATCATTTTTAATTGCTTTTCTACTTCTTCCTTTACTCTTCTTTCAAAATGCTCATTTAAGTTTTTATATTGTCTGTTTAACATTTTATTAGTATTCATTAATTGTTTATTCGTGTTTTTTAATTTCTTTATTTCAAATTCTTTTTTTAAATTTTCTGATGTCATTTTAATCACTACTTTTATGTACCTCAATTATATCAGATTTTCTCTTAAAACTATCAACAACTTTTGCCTATTTATCCACATAAAATAGGAGATTTCTAATTTAATCTCTTATTGGGGCTGTAAATACTAACATCTCTATTTTATAATCCCGACTAAATTTGACAATTTTTTTCATTAGTTTATGATACAATAAATAACTTGAGGTGAATTAAAATGTTTTTTAATGAATTTAACAACAAAGGGATCGCAAATGAAATAAATTTTGCCAAAATGCTTAATAAAAAAATAGTAAAAGAATTACCAAAATCATATCAAGAATTACTATACAGCTTATTTGAAAATTTAAATGAAGATGATTATATAGAATGTTGGAAAAGCAAATTTACAGAAAAAGCCGACATAAAAGTAAGAATTAGGGGAGATATCAAGGGAATAAGTATTAAAATGGGTGAAAGTAATTCCGTACATCAAGAGCATATTAACAGTTTATCCAATTATTTACTTAGTATAGGTCTTAGTAATTATCTAGTAGAAAAATTAAGAGCATATATCTTTGGAATAATAAATGGTATTCAAGTTGACGTAAAGACATACAAACAAGAAAAAGAACAAGATATAATAGAAATAAAAATTGCATTATCAGATTTTTACATTAAAACGTGTTTGATCATCAGATTTTTATTTAAAGGCAAAGAAAATCAAATATATGATGCTGATGCCATAATTCATGGAACACCAGAAAATTTTCTATGGGCGACTAAAAGTGAAATTTTAGAATATCTAATATTTTATCCAGATGGAGAAACTAAAAATGTAAAAGTTGGCCCATTATTTATACAGTCACGCAATCGTAACTTAAAAAATAACATAAAATCCGTATATGCTGAAGAGTATATTCAAGTAAAATGGTACAACATAAAAAAAGATCTATATTTTATTACTAAAAAAAGAGAAAACAAACTAAAACCAAAGCAAAATATATCAATTATTGACAAAAATATACAATAATTGTTCTTTTTTTTTCATAATTGTGGTAAAGTTATAATAGTGGTGATTATGAAGAAGATAATTATATTTGGTGGAGGTAGTGGACTATCTCAAATGTTAAAAGGTTTAAAATTATTTCCAATAGATATTACTGCCGTAGTATCAGTATCAGATAATGGAGGATCTACTCTACGATTAAGAAAAGACTTTAATATTCCTGCAGTAGGGGATATATCAAAAGTATTGATGGCAATGAGTAATACTGATCAGGATATAGTAAATTTAATGAATTACCGATTTAAGCAATCAAAAAGTTTAGGAAATCATTCAATTAAAAATCTATTGTTAACTGCATTATTAGAGCAAAAAGGTGACTTCGCCAGTGCAATACCCGTTCTTGCAAAATTATTAGATATAGAAGGGCAAGTTTTACCAATAACAGAAGACAATGCTGAATTAATAGGCATAACCTGTGATGATAAAAAAGTATATGGAGAAACGAGCATTACCAAATGCAAAAAGAAGATAAAAAGGGTTACATATGACAGAGAGGTAAATGCAAATCCAGAAGTACTAACAGCGATAAAAGAAGCTGACCTAATTATATTTTCATCAGGAAGCTTACTTACAAGCATAATTCCCAACATTATAATTGATGATATAGTTAAAGCTATAAAGAAGAGCAAAGCTCCAAAACTATACATATGCAATTTAGTTACACAGCCAGGAGAAACTGACGATTTTAAAGTCAGTGATCACATTAAAGTATTAGAAGAGTATTTAGGAGTTGGGACGATAAATATGGTATTAGCCAACAATGTTGAAATACCTCAAAAATTAGTTTTAAAATATGCAACAGAAGAGCAAAAAGATCCAGTATTACTAGATGAACAAACCTTAAAAAAAATGAAAGTAAAAGTAATAAAAGACAAAATTTATACTGTAGAAGATGGCTTCTTAAGACATGACACATTAAAAACAGCATATTTAGTATTTTCAATATTAATGGAGAATGACCAATGACATATACAACGAGAGTAAAAGAGGAAATATCAAAAACTGAAGCAAATGAAAGTGAAAAAATATGTGAATTATCAGGATTTATTCGTTTTAGTGCCACAATAAAAGACAGTATAACGATTACTTTAGAAAATGCAAGCGTAGCTAGAAGAGTATATAGTTACACCAAGGAATTATTTGGTATACGTCCCAAAATAACAATTAGAAATCAAAGAAGATTTAGAATAAAACAAATATATATATTAGAAATTAAAGAAAAAGTAGATTATATATTAAAATTTTTAAATTTAATGGAGGGCAAGAAAAAACTCTTACCAGATGATTTTTTCTTAACCAATAACGAAGAAAAAATAGCATATCTAAAAGGTGTATTTTTAGCAGTAGGGACGATTAATGATCCAGCATCAAGTGGTTATCACCTAGAAATTGTAACAGACATGAATAGAGAAGCAATATTTATAACAAAGTTATTTAAAGACCTAGGAATTACTGCCAAACACATAAAAAGAAATTCAAAGTACATGGTATATATTAAAAATGCTGAAGTAATCGGTGATATTATTAAAATGTTCAAAGCAACAAACTCTTACTTTTATTTTGAAGATATAAGAATTTATCGTGATCACAAAAATATGGTAAATAGACTAAATAACTGTGAAATAGCAAATCAAGAAAAAGCAATTTCAACTGGTTTAAAACAATTAGAAGATATCAAATATTTAAAAGAACAAGATTTATACTCACTTTTAGATGAATCAACTAAAATAGTATTAGATTATCGTGAAAAATATCCCGAAAGCTCGCTAAAAGAACTTGCAGATATCATCAGTATGGAAACTGATTACAAGATAGGAAAAAGTGGTGTTAATCATCATTTTATCAAAGTAAAGAATTTAATTAAAAAACATAAAAATTGACATTCATAAATTATCTATGATAAAATAACTCCTCGAAAGAGGAGCTTTTATGAAAAGAGATAATGAAGGAAGAATTATTTTAGATGACTTAAAAATTGTAAACAATTATGTTGAAGGAAGAAAACCCAAAATCTGGTTATCAGACGGAAAAAATTTATATTTATTTAAAACACATGCTATAAATTACGAAAATTATGCTGAACTTATTGCTAGTGAATTAGCAAAACAGTGTGGATTAAATACAGCTTCATACGATTTAGCTATATATAAAGGAAAAACTGGAATAGTAACTCCCAACTTTTTACAGCCATATGATATAATCATCAGTGGAGAAGAAGTATTAAATGATGGAAATAGAATTGCTCAACGAAATAATTTAAAAATGAATTTATCAAATTCCTTAGATAATATAGTTACAGCGTTAAATCTAAGATATGCTTTTACTAATATTGACGAAATAATTTACTCATTAATCAGTATGTGGTGTTTTGATCTATTAATATCTGAAAGTGATAGAAATCCACAAAACTGGAGTATTATTAATAATAAAAATGGCATAAAATTAGCTCCAATTTATGATTGTTCCACAATGGCCTTTTTAAATAATGATATATCATCTTATTTAAATAGATTATATTCTCATTCTACAATTTTAAATATGTTAGATTCTTTAAAACTAAGTATGCATTATCGAAAAGAATTAAGTGACAGCAGTACACTATTAGAATTTTCTACTTTATGTAAAGAAAATATAGAATTTGTTGAACCTATATTACAAAGATTAATGCAAATTAACGTAGAAGCAGCCATTAAAAATATAGAAGAAAGACACAATTTAAACAAAATGGGCGACAAAAAGTTTGAAATTCCTGCTATTGTTACGATTTGGGTTAGTAAAATCATAGAATTAAGAAAAAAAGATATGCTAAATATCTTTAATCAAGAAAGAAAAAATATAAAAAAGGATACACAATTGAGATAACTAAATGATCTCATCAACAAGCCCATAATTAAGTGCTTCTTCACTACTCATATAATTATCTCTTTCACAATCACGAATAACTTTATTAATCGGTTGTCCTGTATTAGAGGCTAAAATATGATTTAGCTTCTTTTTTATTTTCAGAATATGTTCAGCTGCAATTTTAATATCAGTCGCTTGTCCCTGAGCTCCACCTAAAACTTGATGAATCATAACCTCAGCATTTTTAAGAGCACACCTTTTCCCTTTAGTTCCACTTGAAAGTAAGAATGCACCCATACTAGCAGCCATTCCCACTACGATAGTACGAACATCACTTTGAATAAAATTCATCGTATCATATATAGCAAAACCACTAGTAACACTTCCTCCAGGACTATTTATATATAGATAAATATCTTCATGATTTAAGGAATCCAAATATAAAAGTTCACTAACAACAATACTGGCAAGACTATCATTAATTTCCCCACTAAGCATAATAATACGATCCTTAAGTAGTCTAGAATAAAGATCATAAGCATATTCTTTATTACTGCTTCTTTCTATAACCGTTGGTACAATGTTCATAAATTAATCACCTATATAATATATAGTATAGAAATAAGAAATTTATGCAAAAATTGTGACAAAAGTCTAAAAATATGATAAGATATTATAGAATAGAGGGGATCTCATGGAAAAGATAAAAATAACTTTTGAACACAAACAAATTGAAGTAGACAAAAATACAAGTTATTTACAAATAAGTGAATATTCAAAACTAAAGGATTCAGTGCTAGGAGTAAAAAAGAACAATGAATTATTTCCATTAACTGCATGTGCATATGAAGACGAAACGATAGAATTTATTGATGCATCTTCAATAGAAGGGGCAAAAATGTATAAAGCAGCGGTTAAATTCATTTTAGAAGTAGCCATAAAGGAGACATTCAAAGGAGCTGATATTCACTATTTACACAGTGTACCAGGAGGAATGCTAGGAGAAATTAAAGCTGAAAGTACACTAACTAGTGAAGACATATCAAAGATTAAAAGAGAAATGGCCAACATTATTGATGAAAATGACGAATTTAAAAGATATAATATTCTAAAAAAAGAAGCTGTTGATTTTTATGAAGCATTATCATATGATGAAAAAGCGATTAATGTAAAAACCTGTGATGACATAGTAACCATTTATAAATTAAAAGATTATTTAAACTATTATTATGGTCCGATGCCATATTCAACGAAATACATTAAAAAATTTGAACTAAAATATTTAGGAAATAATCGTCTAGTTATCTTATATCCAAGCAATTTAAGTAAAGGACTTTTACCTGAATATGTCCATCATGAAAATATCATTGATGCTTATTATGAAGGAAAATCATGGCTAAAAAAACTAAATGTACCCTATGTAAGTGATATTAATAATTTAGTAAGTACTAGGGGCATAAAAGGATTTATTGAATCATGTGAGCTTCACTTTACTGATGAAATAAAAAAAGCATGTGATAAAATCATTAGAAACAATGATAAAAAGTTTGTAATGATCGCTGGACCTTCAAGTAGTGGTAAAACAACATCAACTCGTGTTTTAGCCTCTTACCTAAGAAGCAAAGGATATGATCCTATTTGTTTATCAACAGATGATTATTTTGTAGATCGAATAGATAATCCCAAAGATGAATTTGGTAATTTTGATTTTGAATGTTTAAATGCCATAGATACTTACACATTTAATAATGATTTAAAAAGCCTATTAAAAGGAGAAGAAGTAAATATACCAACATATAATTTTGTAACAGGAAAAAGAGAGTATCATAATCATTTAATAAAATTAAAAGAAAACAGCATAATACTAATAGAGGGCTTACATTCCTTAAATGATGATTTAACCCCAGGAATACCAGAAAGATACAAATACAAAATTTATTTAAGTCCATTTATTCCTTTAAATATAGATAGACACAATTATATATCAACCCTAGATTTAAGGCTAATTAGAAGGATTATAAGAGATAATAGAACAAGAGGATATTCTGTAAGTGAAGTAATAGAAAAATGGCAAAGTGTACGTAATGGTGAGGAAAAATATATATTTCCTTTTACCCATCAAGCAGATTTAATCTTAAATACAGCTTTACCATATGAAATAGGTGTATTAAAAGTTTATGCTGAACCATTATTATTATCCATAGATACAGATTCCAAGTATTATGAAGAAGCCCGAAGATTATTAAAATTTTTAAGAAGTTTTTATTCAATATCTAGTGAACAAGTAAGTAAAAGCAGTATATTAAGAGAGTTTATAGGAGGAGGATGTAATGATTAGAGTAGCGATTAATGGTTTTGGAAGAATTGGAAGACTTGCATTTAGAAGAATAATAACAACAACAGATTTTGATATTATTGCCATAAATGATTTAGGTAATGCTTCTGATTTAGCTTATCTAGCCAAATACGATACAACCCACAGATCTTTTCATGAAGATTTAATTAATGCAGAAGGAAACGAAATTGTTGTTAATAAGGTAAAAAGAATTAAAGTTTACAATGAAACTGATCCAAGTAAATTACCATGGAAAGAATTAAATATTGACTTAGTTATAGAATGTACAGGTAAATTTACTAAATATGAAGATGCTCACAAACACATAGAAGCAGGAGCTAAAAAAGTAATTATTTCTGCTCCATC
>CALVQO010000038.1 GCA_944358145.1 uncultured Bacilli bacterium
TAGAACAGAAGGTATAAAAAAATGGAGTGTTCTTATTACTCCATAATTGGTAACTTTATTTTTGGAAAGTCCCTATATTTTTGTTACTTCATCTAAATACATATTATTTCCTTTCTAACAAATATTATAACTAGAAGAATATAATATATTCTTCTAGTTTTGATATGACTATATATCAATAGGCTTGATCAGTAAAATTTACATCGATAGTACCTGTTCATAATCCCTCCACTTTCTAAGTGAATTTTAACAACAAAATAAAAAAAAGAGTAGGACTTTTTAGGGACTTACTCTAAAATTTGATTAAGATTATCATAGAAATAATTGACTTTTTCAGTATCTTTTAAACAATTATCAATATTACAAATAATATCATTATTAGAATAATGAAATGAATTAATTAAATTTTGACCTTGATATTCATTATATTCTAAAGTATCAGAACTAGGATAATAATGCCATTCAAATAATTTATTTTCTTCCTTTGAAATTAAATTTAATAGATTTGCTTCTTCAATATATAAAAATGTTAAACTACCATCTTGATTACTATATGTATAAACACCATCTTGATATTCAAAAACATTTTTAATTATACTAGCGTCTATACTACTGTAATCATCATTGTAATCATCACTGGAAATATTATGTTCTGTTTCATTAAAAATTTGATTGTTTGAAAAATCTTTTACATAATCTAGCTTGATTGTTTCTATCTCATTATTATCATAGCTAATATCTAAATATAAATTATTAATAATATAATCTATTTTAGTATAATCAAAGTAAGCGTTATATCCATAATAATCATATAGATTTATAGTGGAATCATCTGTACTAAATATTAAATGATCTTTTTTATTTTCTTTGTAATATAATTTTAAATTTATAATAGTCTTATCTGTCTGGATATTTCCTAGATCAAAGTAAATATTTTCTTTAGTTACAACAAAAATTCCGTCTGTAATTGTTAAAGTATTTTGATTATCATTTAAAGTATAAACCCTTATAGAGTTGTAAGAGGTTACAAAATAATAAATTAAAAACAATAACAAGATAACTATAACTACCATTAGCAATATTTTTAGCATTCTTTGAAGAAAAATTTTATTACCATACAATTCTAAAGTCAATTTTCTGATTTCTTGTCTTTTATTTTTATTTAATCTTTTTCCTAATAAAAGTTCTTCAACAGAAACATTAAAAATATCGCTGAGCCGTTCTAAGCTTGCCTTATTAGGCTTTGTCTTTCCTCTTTCCCATTTAGAAACAGCTTCTCTACTAATAGGAATCATATCTGCTAGATCATACTGTGTTAAATTTTTCTCTTTTCTAAGTTCAATTAAAAATTTACCTAATTTATCTTTTTCCATGCCAACATCACTTCTAAATTATTGTAGCATAAAATACATATAATTAAACTAAAGAAAAAGCTTTGGTTTAACTATTTATTTTAGCTACAATTTGTTGATGCTCTAAACTATTTAAATATTCTTTTGTATAGTTATTTTCTACACAAAGTTTATCATATTTTAATTCTAATATTTTTTCTACAGAATTATTAATTTCTTCCTCTGCTATAATACCTGTTGCTATAGCATTTTCTATAATGTCAATTGTTGTTTGATCAAATTCTGGCATTAAAAGGATGTCTACTCCAGCATTTATTGCTTGGATGTAAATCTCTTCTTCTGTATATTCGCTTGTTAATGCTCCCATATTTAGAGCATCAGTTATAACTAAACCTTCAAAATTTAGTTCTTCTTTTAATAAACCTGTTACTATTTCGTTAGATAAAGATGATGGTGTGTTATTTTGGGTTATATTTGGTACTGCTAAATGTCCTACCATAATTATTTCAGCACCATTATTTATTGCTTCAATAAATGGTTTTAATTCAAGATCCATTAATTCTTCTTTAGTTTTGATTATTACCGGTAATGTATGATGTGAATCTTCTGCTGTATCTCCATGACCTGGAAAATGTTTATAAACTGGGATTATTCCTGTACTCATTAATCCTTTACTGAAGGATAAAGCCATAGTAGATACCGTCTCACTCGTTGTACCAAAAGAACGATTTCCAATTACAGTATTAAGAGGATTAGAATAAATATCTAAAACAGGTGCAAAATCCATGTTAATATTAAATGCTCTTAATTCTTCACCCATAATTCTTCCTACATCATAGGCAAGTTTTTCATCATTTGTTAAACCTAAATCATACATAGGTGGAAAAATTGTTACTTCTTGATCACTTAAGCTCTTTATTCTTTGTACTCTTCCTCCTTCTTGATCAATAGACATAAACATAGGAATAGTACTTGTACTATTAATATCATTAATTAATTTTGTTGCTTGTTCATAACTTTCGACGTTTTCACTAAATAAAATAAATCCTCCAGGTTTAATTTCTTTTAATTTATTTAGTAATTCTTCATCAGCTATTGTTGAATCATCTGATACGATTAACATTTGCCCTATTTTTTCTTTTAAAGTCATATTAGCCATTGTCTTTTCAGCATATAGCTCGCTTTTACTAGGTTTATCAATGTTTTCTTCATCTAGTTTTTCATTAGTTGAACAAGCAGTTAAAAATAGTAGAACTGCTAATAAACAAGACAAATATTTCTTCAAAGTAACACTTCCTATCTTATTTATTATACACTAAAAATAAATCTTTATTTATAACATATTTTTCTTTTTCAAGATGTAAGCTATCAGTAGTGATAATAATATAGAAATAATAATAATCAAAATAAAACTAAATGGGGATGAGCCAATACTACCTAAAGGTACATTCATTCCAATGAAAGACGCTACCATGGTAGGAATAGAGAAAACAATAGTTATTCCCGCTAAAAATTTCATGATGTCATTTAAGTTATTAGAAATAATTGTGGCATAAGTATCTGTCATGCTAGATAAAATCTCACGATAAATAGTAGCCATTTCTATCGCTTGCTTTGTTTCAATTAAAGCATCTTCTAGTAATTCTTCATCTTCTTTTAAAATTTCTATTACTGTACCTTTTGCTACCTTTTCTAAAGCTATTTCATTAGCTTTTAAAGAAGTTATAAAATAGACTAAAGTTTTTTCTATATTTAATAAATTTACCAATTCTTTATTATTTGTTGATTTTAATAATACTTTTTCTTTACTATTAATATATTCATTAATACTTGTTAACTCTCTTTGATAAATTCCCGCTACCATGATAAATATTTGTAAAATAAAATTTGTTTTCCCTTTTTCTTTAAAATTAGGGATTTCACTATTTTTAAAATAGTCTAAAAATGGTTGCTCTTTTAATGATAAAGTTATTAAATAACCTTTTTCACTAATAATAATTCCTAAAGGATTAGTTTTATATTTATGTTTATTATTACTATCTGCTATATATGGAGTATCTAATATAATTACCGTTTCTTCTTTTCTTTTTTCTACTCTTGGTAATTCTTCTTCATCTAGCAGCTTTACTAATATTTCTTTATCAATATTAGTATCAGTAACAACTGTATTAATTTCTTCAGAAGTTGGATTAATTAAATCTATCCAACTTCCTTTTTTGATTCTGTTTGTGTTTGTTAATTTCTTATCTACAACTTCATACATGTTAATCATTCTATCACCTACCTTTATTTTATCACATTCTTCTCTTTTTTTCTCTTTAACTTTATAATTTTGTCAAAATCTTTTCATCATTAATTATTATTTCTAGTTCTTTATTAATTTTATTTAAATCTTTTATTAACTTTTGCTGTTCTTTTTCTGTTTTGACTTCCTCATTTTCAATTTTATAAATTAAATATCTACTGGCAGCAACGATTAATAATTGTTTGGACAATTTTCCTACTCCTTTTAGTCCCCTAAATTTTTTTAACCAATATTGATAGGCTAAATAAGCATTAAAATACCAATAATGGATGTCTAATACTTCATCATAGTAGTTTTCTACTAAAGCCATATCCTCTTTCTTGTAGCAGATAAAATATACCTCTACGTTTTCTTCTTTACTCTTATACATATGTTCGCCTCTTTTCTATGTGCTAATCATAATATAAAATTAAGACTATGTCAAATGTTCAATTACATAGAATTGAGACATGAAAATAAGAAATTGGTTATTCAAAATTAGGAATTGATAAGCCAAATTAATATAAATTTAATTCAATTTATGTTAATTATTAAATTTATATTTTTTCAAAAAAAATAACTCTTTTGAGTTATTCTTGTACTTCACCAACAATTAATAAACTTAAAGATAAATTCCCATTATTGATTTCATCAGGAATTAAATCTTCATCTATCCAAATTCTCAAACTTTTACTAGTTCCTGATTGTCCTGCGGTAATAGTACCACTATCTATTTGATAATATGTTGTTCCACTTTCTGGCATCGTAGGTAGTGTAGTTAAAACATTAGCTGTACTACCATCTGTTGATACTTTTATTGTACTTAAATCAATGTTATTTCCTGAATCAGCAAAAATATATATTGTATAACTAGCTGGTAGATTACTTGAAGTATTTGATGGGGTATAAGTTATCGGTGTTGATGCTAGACCCTCGGCTGTAGACATCGGCTCTGATAAACTAACTTTTGTAGCTGATACTGTAACTGATAAATTTCCAGCAGTTATTACTTGATCTTGAGTATTTCTACTTACATCAAAAAATATTGCGTAACTAATGCCAATTACTGTAATTGTTACCAGAATTACTGCTATGGCAATAATTGTAGTTTGTTTCTTGATAATATCCTTTATCTTCATATACTATCACCGTATTTTAATAATACCATAAATATAGGATAAATTACAAGACAATTTTATCACTTTTTTAAAAAATTGTTAATTCTTCTAACTCATAGTGATGAATTATTTTTAGCTCTTCTAAATTAGAACTAATTTTATAGCCTTTTTGTGAACCTTGTATATCACTTACTGCTAAAATATAAGCGACATTATTATTTCTTTTTTCTTTTGGAAAATCCTTTAGTTGATATGAAATGTTATTTATGGTAATGAATTCTTGATCACAATTCTTTTCTGTTAATAATAATAGTTGATATTTTTTGCTATCTGTATAAGCATTGCTTACAATAATATTTTCATATCCATCCTTTTTATTTACTGCTAATTTTAAGTTTGTTTCCTCTTCTATTAAGCTAAGTGTGTAATTCATTTTATTTTGATAATAATTCCATATGGGAATGGAAATGATGACAATAAGAACTGCCAATATAATTTCTAATATAGAATTTTTTATTAATTTTCTTTTCATTTAACCACCTGAATGGCTATTACTTTAACACTTTTTTGAGTAATTGTCAAAAAAAATAAGCACTAGGCTTATTTTATCACAATATTAACAATTTTTCCTTTAATTACAATTACTTTTATTATCTCTTTTCCTTCTATATGCTTTTTAACATTTTCATTTGCTAAAGCTTTAGTTTTTATTTCTTCTTCTGTGTCTTCTTTAATAATGTTAATTTCTCCTCGAAGTTTACCATTTACTTGTACTCCTATTGTAATTTCATGATCTACTGTTTTTTCTTCATCATATGTTGGCCATGCTGATTCACAAAGAGGATGGTATCCTAAAGATTCATTTAATTCTTCAGTAATATGAGGAGCAATAGGATTTAATAAAATTAATAATACTTGATAATCCTTTTTCGTAATTCTTTCTTGTTCATCATATTTATTTGCTAATATCATTAAGGTAGAAACTGCTGTATTGTATCCTAAATGACTTAAATCATACTCTACTTTTTTGATACTTTTATTAATTAATACTTCCAAATTTTTAGAGTATTCTTCACCATCCACAACCTTGTCTTTTAAACGAATTACTTTATCTATAAATCTTTTACATCCTCTTAATGAATCTGTACTCCATGGACTATCTTGTTCATAATCACCCATAAACATTTCATATACACGTAGAGTATCAGCTCCATATTCATGCACGATATCATCAGGATTAATTACGTTACCTTTTGATTTACTCATTTTTTGGTTATCGCTACCTAGAACCATACCATGACTAACACGAGTATCAATCATTTCTTTATTTGGAACTAAGCCAATATTATATAGGAATTGAACCCAAAATCTAGCATATAATAAGTGTCTTGCTGTATGTTCCATTCCGCCATTGTACCAGTTTACTTTGTTCCAATACTTCATATTTTCCATGGAAGCAAATTCGTGGTCATTGTGAGGATCCATAAATCTTAGGAAATACCAAGATGAACCAGCCCAGTTTGGCATCGTATCTGTTTCTCTTTTTGCAGGGCGCCCACACTTTGGACAAGTTGTATTTACCCAGTCTGTAATTTTTGCTAGTGGGGACTCTCCATTATCGGTTGGTTCATATTCTGCTACATCAGGAAGAAGTAATGGTAAGTCACTTTCGTTCATTGGTACCCATCCACATGATTCACAGTATATCATTGGAATTGGTTCTCCCCAGAATCTTTGTCTTGAGAAAATCCAATCACGCATCTTGTAATTTACTTTTTTCTTACCACATTTATTTTTTTCTAAGTATTCTAACATCTTGTTAATCGCTTCTTCTTTGTTTAAGCCATTTAAGAAATCGGAATTAATATGAATGCCATCCTCGGTATAAGCTTCCTTTTTTACATCTCCACCTTCTAATACAGGAATGATTTCAATATTAAACTTACGAGCAAACTCATAATCTCTTTCATCATGAGCGGGAACAGCCATAATTGCTCCCGTTCCATAACTAGATAAAACATAATCACTAATGTATATAGGGATTTTTTTCTCATTCACCGGATTAATTGCATAAGCTCCAGTAAATACTCCTGTTTTTTCTTTGTTTAATTCTGTTCTTTCCATTTCATTTTTTAAAGAACATGCTTCTTTATATTTTGCTACTTCTTCTTTGTGTTCATCAGTAGTAATTATATCTACTAATTTGTGTTCAGGTGCTAAAACACAATAAGTAGCTCCAAAAAGGGTATCGGGACGGGTAGTAAATACAGTAAATTTTTCCTCTATGCCTTCAACTTTAAAGTCTACTTCTGCACCAGTAGATTTTCCGATCCAATTGATTTGTCCTAATTTTACTTTTGGAGCAAAGTTGGTATCATCAAGGCCAGTAAGTAAATCCTCGGCATAATCACTCATTTTTAGCATCCATTGACTTTTATTTTTTTGAACGACCTTTGTTCCACAACGTTCACATACTCCTCCGGCAGCATCTTCGTTTGATAAAACCGTTTTACAGTTTGGACACCAATTTACAGGAACGGTTGCTTTATAAGCCATGTTATGTTTATAAAATTGTAAGAATTGCCATTGAGTCCATTTATAATATTCAGGATCTGTTGTAGAAAATTCTCTATCCCAGTCAAATGAGAATCCTAGTGTTTTCATTTGACGTTTAAATGTTTTAATATTTTCTTTTACGGCTTCTTTAGGATGAATATGATTTTTTATCGCATACTGCTCTGCTGGAGCACCAAAAGCATCCCATCCCATAGGAAATAATACATTTTCTCCTTGCATTCTTTTCATTCTGGCTAAGGCATCTTGAGCTGTATAACTTCTTACATGACCAACATGTAGACCTGAACCTGATGGATAAGGGAATTCTACTAGTATGTAATAAGGATCTTTATCACTTTTGTCTATTGCTTTAAAAGATTTATGATCATCCCAATATTTTTGCCATTTTTTTTCTATTTCATTAAAATTCATTTTCTTTCCTCCTTATGTTTTAAATGTCTACCATATATTTCGTATAAAGAATAAATTAGGCCAAAAAGTAGAGCAAATGCTACAATTAATTGCCACATAATAGCAAATGGCATAAGCATAACTACACTTGATACTATTGAAATAATAAAAGCATTAATTAAGGAAATAACGAAAATCATCCTATCCATATCTAACTTTTTTTGATCTAGTTTAAATTTGGTACTTAAATAATCAATTTCACTAATATTTTTAATTTTTTTCTTCTTTCCTTTTTTGGTTACTCCTTTATTTTTAATTAAATTTAACTTCCTTTTATTAATTAGAAAATAATCAACTAAAAAGACAATAATCATTAAAACAATAAAAATATAAACTGATAATAAATATTCATTCATTAAACTTCCTCCTTCTAAAAATAAAAAGGTAATACCAAACAAGGGCGCTTAATTAAGCACGGTACCACCTTTATTTATTACTTATTGTCTTTAAGGGAACTACCCCATATACTCCAAAAAGCAAGTTCATAACTTATCTTTATTCGTTTTCATCAACCACGAACTTTCTGGAAAAGACTTGTTACTAATACTCTTTTCTTCCACGTATTTACCCTATTTTACTAAAATTCGCCAACATATTCAAGTAGTTTTATAAACATTCTAACAAAAACATCTTTTAATCCTTTTCTTCTTAACTTTCTAATTTCTATCCGTTTTTGATTGATTTCTAAGTTGCTAAACATAATTGTTGCTATACTTTCTTTTAATGTTGTTTTTATTTTGGCATCATTAATAATTGAATTAATATCTTCATTAATTAGTCTTACTGCATCTATTTCTATGTCACGGCCTTTACAATTGATCGTTAATTGGCTAGTTGTAGGAACATTTTTGGCTATAACAATAAAATCTGCTTCTTCAGCATAACTTTCAATTGGTATTTCTGTACCATTGATAAAGGCACTGACATCTTCTGCTTCTCTGGTATTTCTAAATCTGATTTTATAGTTTCTTGTTTTGGGAATAATACCGGTTTTTCCTTCTATTGGTCTTATAATTAATGTATAATTGTTAGCTAAATAGTTATAATCTATTGCAGTCATTATATAATAGCCTTCTTCATTTAGTCTAGATATTCCATCATCTTCATATAATTTGTAAATATTACTTCTTCCTGGGAAAACATGAATTTCTAAACCTTCAGGAGGATTCGTATCATTTAAATTATCTTTTAATATAGCTAAAGGAATAATGGAACCACTTTTAGCAAATACAGGATAGTCTTCATCTTTGTAGAAAGCTACATATCTTTTGTTTCCTGGAAATTTTTTTCCGGTTTTAAAATCATACCATGTTCCTTTTGGTAAAAAGATTTGTTCAACACAACGATTCATAACGTTATCTTGTTTTTTGGTTATCGCTTTTACTAATAATTCACTTCCAAAATAATATTCGTTTTTATATTGAGGTTCATCATATACTTCTGGGTAGCTGTAATATAAAGGTTGGATTAATGGTAAACCAGTTTTGTGATATTTGTAGTTTTCTGTGTATAAATAAGGAATTAGTCTTTGACGTAAATGGCAATATTCTTTCGCAATGGTAAAAGTTTTGATGTCCCATTTCCATGGTTCTCTTTTATAATAGTGGCCTCTTTCACAGGCAAGCCTAAATATAGGGCTGAAGGTGCCAAACTCTATGTATCTAATATATAACTCGCTATCCTCCATTCCTCCTTTAAAGCCACCTATGTCATGACTCCACCAAGATATTCCTAGGTTAGAAGCACTGGAATTGAATGTTGGTAAATAATTTAGAGTATCAAAACCAACACTAGTTTTCCCTGAGTAATGCACACCATAAAGATGACTTGCAATAAGATTATTTCTTGAAAATAGAAATGGTCTTGTGTGATTATCTTTGTAGTAATTCATGAAATGATAGTGATTTAAGGCTCGCATTGTATCAAAATCATAATTGTAATCCATCCAGTAGAAATCTACTCCTAAACTGTCTAGAGGTTTTATTAAATGATTAAAATAAATACTTAAGAAAGTTTTATCAAAAACGTTGAATGGTATTCTTCTCGTATTAATTAAGCCTAGTTCTGTTGCAATAATACGATATTGTTCTTCATGATCGCCTATTCCTTCTACTGGGTCAATGTTTAATCCAACTCTTACACCACGTTCGTGCATATAAGTTGTAAAGGCATAAGGATCAGGGAATAGTTCAGGATTAAATGTAAATCCTGTTTTAAACTTGTTTAAATCTCTTTTGTCTTTTAAATGCCAAAATTCATTTAGGAGTAAAACAGAAATGGGAATACCATGAGAATTAAAGGCTTTAATTAATTTTTTTGTATCTTCAAAGGAATAGATCATATCTCTATTCCACCATATGCCTAAAGCATATCTGGGAATTAGAGGGGGATAACCTGTTAATGTAAAATAATCTTTTAAGCATAAACCAAAGTCTCTTCGGTAAATAAAAAGGTAGGTATCTATTCTTTTTTCCGTAGGTTTAACTAAAAAGCCATCTTCCATAAATACTAGGCTTTTCGAATCATCAAATGAAGCAAAACCATCTGTTGAATATAATCCCTTTTTTAAAGGGCTTTTCATATTTTTATCTAAAGATACTTTGGTAGCGCCAAAATTACGGGCTTCAGGATGATTAAAATACCATATTTTATCACTGTTCATTAATCCTACTTTTAAGTTTTGATCAGGAGCATATTTTGGTCCAATAAAAGGTCGCTCTTTAATGTATTGTAAAACAAAATATTTGGTTTGGATGACTAGGGTTTTATCATCTTCTTCTACTTGAAAATCAGGTACGCTAAAGTTACGAACCCTAGCAAATTCTGTTGGGTGATCAAAAAACTTACCATTAGCATCATACTCAAAGCGAATTAATCTTTCACTTAAGATTGTAATACGATATTTATTCCCTTTAAATATGGCTTTTTCATTGGCTAAAGTGTTTGTATAATCTACTTTGAAATGTGTATCAAGTTTTGCCACACTAACCTACTCCTTTATTCTATTATTAATCATATCATAAAATGGTTAGTTTTACAATTGTTTGTAAAAAATTGTATTCACTTTCTAACTTAAATTTTTATGTTTTTTGTATTGTTAAATGTTATTGTTTTAGTATAGTTATAATTATTTTGATAATTTTCCCATAATTAAAAATCTAGTGTTTTTTTAATTTACAGATTATACACCGCCTAGTTTACTTATAGTAAACGCCTCGTGCTTTTAGAATAAATTAAATTACTAGTCTATTCTTGCACGAGGCGTTTTAGTTTATCCTGCCTTTAAGAAAATGAAGAGTCATTTTGCATCACGCTTCTTCTACACTCCTCCTTGAAGTGCCTCTCTACCGTATAAAGTTTATGAAACTATGTATTATCGGGGATCCCTGATAATACACTTTATCAGGGAATTAATGTTATCAGGGATTTTATCCTTCAAGCCTTTATCTAAGGGCTTTTTCTTTGCCATTTTC
>CALVQO010000039.1 GCA_944358145.1 uncultured Bacilli bacterium
ATTATAACATTATTTGGGAGAATTCGACACACGTTTTACTTATCTTGGCAACTTATTTACATTCAAAAAGATGTTACACTTGTAACATCACTTTTTCTTTGTTTTAATTTCTTCTTTGATTTTATTAATAAATTCATCAATACTTACTGTAATTGTTTCTTCTTCTCCCCATTTACGATAGCTAACTGTATTTTCTTCTACTTCTTTATTTCCAATAATTACAGCATAATTGTGTTTTTGCATTACACTTTCCCGCATTTTATATCCCACTTTTTCATCTCTGTCATCTAATTTTACTCTTATTTGTTCATCTAGTAATTGATTAACTAAAGACTTAGCATATTCTAAATGATATTCGTTATTTACTGGGATAACATTAACTCCTACTGGAGAAAGCCATAATGGTAATAATCCTTTTCTTTCTTCTAAATAGTAAGCGATAAAACGATCTAGACTGCCAAAGATAGCACGGTGTAAAACTACCGGTGTTTTTTTGCTTCCATCTTTATCTACATAAGTTAAATCAAAACGCATAGGTAAACAGAAATCTAATTGACAAGTAGATAAGGTATATTCATTTCCTACTGCAGGACGAACTTGAACATCAAGTTTTGGGCCATAGAATGCTGCTTCACCAATTTTTTCTGTATAAGGAATTCCTATATGATTTAATACTTTTCTTAATGTATCTTCAGCATGATTCCACATCTCATCATCAGGATAATATTTAACTTTATCTTCTGGATCTCTTAAAGATAATTCAAAACGATAATCTTTAATTCCTAATTCTTGGTAAACTTCTAATATTAAATTAACTACTAGTGTAAACTCTGATTCAATTTGTTCAGGTGTTACGAAAAGGTGAGCATCATTTTGACAAAATGTTCTTACTCTTTCTATTCCTTTTAATGCTCCACTTGCTTCATATCTACAGTCTCTTGCTATTTCCCCTATTCTAATTGGTAAATCACGATAAGAATGAATTTTATTGGCATAAATCATCATATGATGAGGACAATTCATTGGTCTTAATACAAATTCTTCCCCATCTACTTCCATTTTTGGAAACATATTTTCTTGATAATGTTCCCAATGTCCACTAGTTTTATATAACTCAACATTTCCAAGTGGTGGAGTTAAAACATGCTCATAACCTAGTTTACGCTCTTTTCCTTTAATGTAGTTTTCTAGTTCTTCCCAAATAATATATCCATTTGGTAAATACATTGGTAAACCTTTGCCTACTAAGTCTGAAGTCATGAAAATTTCTAAATCTTTACCTAATTTACGATGATCTCTTTCTTTAGCTTCTTCTAACATTTTTAAGTGTTCTTCTAAGCGTTCTTGTGTATCAAAACATACTCCATAAATTCGTTGTAAAACTTTGTTGTTTTTATCCCCTTTCCAATAAGCTCCACTTACCTTTAATAATTTAAAGTTTTTACATTCACGCACTGAATCTACATGCGGTCCACGACAAAGATCTGTAAAGTCTCCTTGTGTATAGCAACTAATCGTGGTATCACCATCCATACGATTAATTAAATCAAGTTTATATGGATCATTTTTAAATTGCTCTAAAGCACTTTCTTTTGTTAACTCATGTCTTACTATTCTTTTACCATCTTTAGCTATTTTTTTCATTTCACGTTCTATTGCTGGTAAATCTTCTTCAGTTAAAGTTACATCTCCTAAATCGATATCATAATAAAATCCTTCTTCAATTACTGGCCCTACCCAAAATTTAGCTTCTGGATATAAATGACTTACTGCTTGGGCAAGTACATGGGCACAACTGTGATTTAATACATTTAATTTTTCATCTTCTTTAATATTAATCATTTTTCTTCCTCCTTAATCAGTTCAAATCGATATTTTTGACCAGTACTATTATCTGGCCGATTCATTACACTTTCTTTATCTAAAAACATTGATAATGGTCTTACCCAATATTCATTATCATGAGTATAAACAACCATTTCCTCTAAAGTTTCTGAGTGCTTTGCTACACATACTACTTCGATAACATTTCCTTTAAAATGTCTAAATTTATCTTTAGGTTTTATTTCCACAATATTCCTCCTATCCATTAAAAAAAGGATGATACCAAGGAGTTTTATTGATAAAACGGTACCATCCTTTAATTTACTTCATTTGCATAACGGCTTAACACCGGAGATGATTAGTCTCTCTAGAAAGTAGTAATTAATAAAACTATTCATTGATTTCCACCAACCATCAATTCTCTAGGCAATTCATTTTATTAATCGTGTCTTTCATCATCGATTTAGTCAAGTATATCATACAATTATTTTATTTACAAGCTTAGATTAAAACATTTTCACCATTTTCACAATGTTTGTAAAAATCTTTAAGTCCAATATGGGCTTTTGGTTTTTTATATTTGTAAATACATAAATAATCTTCATCCATATTTCTTAGCTTATTAAATTTTTGAAATTTATCTTTTACATCTTTTAATAAATCATATAAACTTAAATATTCATGAATTCCTTTGTTTGGTTCCCAAGCATGTTCAAACCAGTAAAACTTCTCTTGCTCTTCATAAACCAAAAAAGTATGAGTATATAATTTTTTAGCATCATAATATACCATAAAATAAGTATTAAATTTCAAACCTAAATTTTTAAATGCACTTCTTTCTAGTTCTACTTGATCATAACAAGTTCCTACTTTACTTTCTATTATTTCTTCAGGTTTTGATAAGACATATTTCTTTTTAAACCCTTTTTCCGTATTTATATAAGTATTTTTATCAATATCCATCCAGCCATACTCAATGCTGTCTAATAAATTCATTAGATCCATAACATTATTAATTTGCTCCATTTTACTCCACCTAGATGCTATTATATCAAATAAACCTAAGAATGCGCAAATATTTTAAAACATTTTATCAACATTTTTTGGTACATCATCATTTACTACCTTTTTAATAATTTTTTCTTTTAACTCAGGGTTAACTTTTTTGCCTGTCATCTTACTTAAAGTATCAATTACCTCACTTAACGTTTTCTCATCTTTCATATTTCCTTTTTGTAATTTTTCTGCTAAAGATACTATGGTATTTTTATCTACCTTAGTTTTCTTTTCTATTTTTTTAAATAAAGAATCATCTAACATAAAAGAACCTCCTAACACATTATATGCTAAGAGTTATTTTCTTGATTATTTATAATATTCATAAAATAGCTCATCTGGTTTTAATTTAAATACACGTGCTATTTTTAACGCTAAATCATAATATAATCTTCTATTGCCATTTTCAATTTGCCAATAATATGCTTTACAGATCCCCACTTCTTTAGCAACACTTTCATATGACATGTTATTTAATTTGCGTAAATTTTGTAATTTAAAATTTACATTTGTACTACTTTTAGCCATAACTCCTCCATACGTACTATAATAAATCAAAATTTTTTGAATGTCAAATTTTGTGTAGTTATTAGTGGGTGGACTTTATGATTATTTATCAATAATATTAGGTGTGAGGAGTGTTTGGATGAATTTAAAAGAAGTAGTAGGCATGAACTTGAAATATTATCGTTATCAAAGTGGTTTATCCCAAGAAAAATTTTATACAAATTTAGAATTAAATCCCAAATATATGGCTTGTATTGAGCGTGGTGAAGAAAATATTACTATTGATTATATTGAAGAAATAGCTTTTAAATTAGGTGTTTCTACACATGAGCTCATTACTTATAATGAAAGCCATGTAATTCATAAGAAAAGAATAGATGAAAAAGAAAAAATAAGTTCCTAATCCTGGAGCTTATTTTTCATTTTTATTTTTGAATTGTAATATAATTGGTGTTCCTGTTAAATCAAAGTTTTCTCTTAGTTTGTTTTCTAAATATCTTTCATAACTAAAGTGTAATAAGCTTTTGTTATTTACTTGAAATGTAAATTTAGGTGGGTTTACTCCCGTTTCACTTGCAAAATAAATTTTTAGTCTTTTGCCTTTATATGATGGTGGTATTTTAAAGCTTACTGCATCCATAATAACATTATTTAATAAACTTGTTTTAATTTCTTTTTTGTTATTTTCATATGCACTTAATATTTCAGGCATTAAAGTATGTATTCTTTTTTTGGTTAAAGCAGATAAGAATACGACTTTGATATATGGGGCAAACTGAAATTCGTTTGCTATTTTTTTCTTCCACTCTTTTATTGCTGTATCCGGATCACTTATTTTATCCCATTTATTGACTGCTAAAACTATTCCCTTTCCGGCATCTATAGCATAGCCTAATATATGTTTATCATGTTCAATAATTCCTTCTTCAGCATTAATGACAACAACACAAACATCAGATTCTTCTATTGCTCTTATACTTCTTAAATAACTATATTTTTCAACATTTTCATAAATTTTACCCTTTTTACGTAGTCCTGCTGTATCTACAATAATATAATCTTTTTTATCATAAGTAAATTTTGTATCAATAGCATCCCTAGTTGTACCTGCAACACTACTTACTATTGCTCGCTCTTCATTAAGTAGTGCATTAATTAAACTTGATTTACCTACATTTGGTCTGCCTATGATACAAAATCTAGGGATATCATAATCATTTGATTCATTACTATCTATTTCTTTAGTTATTTCTTCTAATAATTCTCTAAAACCTATATTATGTTCTCCACTTACAGGAATTACTTTATCAAATCCTAATTCATAGAATTCATAAATATTTTCCATTCTACTATTATTATCCATTTTATTTACTAAAACAATTACTTCTTTATTTGACCTTCTAAGTAAATCTTTAATATAAAAATCTGTTGCATCTAAACCATATTTTCCATCAACAACAAATAAAATTAAGTCTGCTTCATCTATTGCTAATTCGGCTTGTATTTTAATTTCTTTATTAAAATCTTCTTTTCCGTCCGTTAACCCACCAGTATCAATTAAAGAAAATTTTTTATCATTAAAATTTACTACACCATATATTCTATCTCTAGTTATTCCTGGCTTATCCATAATAATTGATTTTTTCTCTTTTATTAATTTATTAAAAATTGTAGATTTTCCTACATTTGGTTTTCCAATTAGACAAACACACTTTTTCATAAAGAAACCTCCTTTTTAGTTCCTTATTTTATCATAAAAATATTGTTTTAACAAATATTATTATCATCCATATAAACATATACTTGATTATTTTTTAAATATAGAATAATTTCTAATTGATTTAATGATTCATTATTTATTGGATTTAATACTGTATCACCTTTATCAGGAGAAAGATTTCCATTTTTTACTAAATCATCTACTGTAATAATTAGACTTTTATATCCATCATAATACGTTGTACTTTCATTTAATTCATACATGTATCCTACTGAATAATTTTTAGCTGCTGATTCGATTATTTTTAATTTTGCACAATATAAATTCTCTTTCGATTTATTGGATAAATTAATAATGCTGGCACTAGCTATGGTTGTTACGACAGCTAGAATTGCAATAACACATAATAGTTCAATTAAAGTAAATCCTTTTTTATTTTTCATCTTTAACACCTTATCTTTATTTTATCAAAACCAACATATAAAAAGTAGTTATCTTATTAAAAAGATAACTATTATTTACATTTAGTTGACGGTATAAGGATCTTGTATTGTTCCTGAACCGGTTATTGTTATATTTGATGAGATATTAATAACAGGACGCACACCATATATGTAATCTACACTGAATGTGCTCAAGAAACCAGGTGAATACATACTGAACATGCGAGCACTACCGCTATTAAAGTCATACGGAGACATAGTCCAATAAAAGTTTCCCGTATAAAGGTAATAACTATAATTACTACTACTTGTTCCTCCTGCATATATTACTTCATCCGCGGTAATTAAGCCAATTTTTGTTTGATATAAATCATTGGTATTACTACATTCATAAGTTGGTGTCCCTTTACTTCTTCTTTCATTTGCTGCATAATAGAACATTGTTCCTGTTGATACCCAGCTATTTCCTATCTGGGGGGTTCGATCATTACAAAATCCTGGTGTATTTGCGATCATATTATCATATGCTTGCAAGTTATTACTATACCATGTATCTAGTACTCCTTTTATTGTACTTGAGTCGCCGCTATTTGTGTCGCTTGGTCGTTGGCTTTCCTCTGTATACCGAAATCCGACATATTCACTTCGATTAGATGAACTATTGAATGCACTTGTTCCTATTTGGGTATATTGTGTGCTTCCATCATTATAGCCGTTGGCGAGTACCATCTCTTTTCCAGCTGCATCTACTTCCGATTTTTCACCACTATAAATAACTCTAATGCTTTCATCTTCATTAATTCGGATAATTCGCCAATATTTGTTTGCAAATACCAAATAGTTATCATCCACATCTCCTCTAAAATAGTATGTTGTTCCAAGACTCGTTTGCTCTTCATATAAGCCTACCGTTTCTTCTCCACAATTATTTCTATTATTGGTTCCATTAGTACAACTAGTTTTACTAAAGTTTGGCGTGCCCGTACCTTTTTTCGAATTAGCTATAATAGTATCTCCTGCTGTTAACTTTTCGTCAAAATATAAATAACATTTTGTACCTTTGGTGGTGTAAGGTGCTATCGTAAATGTTTTAGTGTCACTATCGTAATTTAAACTTAAATTATCTATTGTACTTCCATCTTTATACGTACATGTACTTCGAGAAGTATCTAATGTATAGTTTTTTGAACTATCTAATTCTGTTGCTTCTTCTCCATCAATATATAAACCAACAATATTTAAATCTGCTAAGCTATAATTAATGGTTCCATTTACTAAAGGAATACTCTGGGTTGTTCTATAATTTGCTTTCGTAAAATTAAGTATTATTGCACTAATAAGTAGTACTGCAATACTTCCTATGATAATATTTCTTTTTAAATGACTTCTTTTTAATACTTTAAAATTCATAGTTCAACCTCTTTCTTGCGAAGTATAACTTTATTCATTTTTTGCAAATGTTTGGCTATATTAATTTTATGTAATATAGCAATTTGCTATCTCTATTATTTTGATTATATAGCATTTTGCTATATATGTCAATATAACAATTTGTTTTAAATTAAAATGTTAAATATACGGAGGTCAGAACATGAATGAAGATATAAGATATGAAAGATTAAAAGGACTCAGAGAAGATAAAGATTTATTCCAAAAGGATATTGCTAAAATTTTAAACGTTACCCAAGTAGCTTATAGTTGTTATGAAATTGGAAGAAGACAAATTCCTGTTGAGGCTTTAATTAAATTAGCCAATTTTTATAATACTAGTGTTGATTATCTTTTAGGTTTAACGGATGAGAGAAAGCCTTATCCTAAAAGTATTTTAAGAAAAAAATAAATAGCTTGTATTAGCTATTTATGTGTTTGATAAAAATCATATAATATACATGCAAGTGTTATTCATTTAGCGGATAATGCTTGCACTATGTCATGTGCTATGCCTTTTGGCTAGCGTCTTTTTATATTCATCTCTAACAATAGAGATAAGCATAATTATTATAATGAGCAAGAGTTTCGTATCACTCAAATACACTCCCTCCTACTTTCGTAAAAGTCCTGAACACTCAGTAGTTTAAACTACTAATAAAAAGAACACAGATACTACCATTAGTTAAATAACAATTATTTATTATGAGTGATAATACAAGAAAAAGTGTTCGACAAAAAGTGATAAAAGCAAGAGTTATTCCCTCTTGCTATTTATATAGTCTTCTAATTTTGATTCTGTTACTTCAGTAGTTATTCCTTCACCTGTATTGGGATATTTACTAGAATAATAAAAATCAAAAGCAATTAGACTTACTAAAATAATACATATTATTACTTTTAGCTTTTTACTTACTTTATCTAGTAAATTAGCAATAATTGGTGCTGCAATGTAAGTTACTAAAATGCCTCCCATAGCAAAGGCTAGTAATCCTTCTAAACAAACTCTGCCATTTATATTTAAAAAGTATCCATGATAGTCCCACCATGACATATGATGTACTAATTCTAAATATACACTGACTGAATATTCAATTATTCCACTTACTAACATAGCAAAGATAAAATAGACAAAAGGATTTTTTCTTACTGGTTTTAATAAGACAAGCATTGCTATAGCACCTGCTCCATATATTGGTAACCATGGTCCATGAAGTGTTCCTCTTTTAACAATATCACCATATTGGAATAAATGAAATAAGACTTCCCAAATATATCCAATAATAGCAATAATAAAGAAAATTAAAATAATATCTGTAATTGAATAAGAACGATTATAGTTTAATTTTAACCATTTATGATGTTTGGTTTCTTTTAACATATATTCATAAATTGGATATTCTTCTAATACTACTTCTCCTTCTAAATTTTTATCTTTTAATAATTCAGTATTTTCTATTCCTTTTGTTTTAGCTAAATCTCTAATTAACATATAACTTTCAGCTTTTGTACAATTTATATATGGGGTTGCAAATACTAAGTTAGAGATATTTAATGTTAATATTCCTAATAAATAGTATCCTAAAAAAGATAAATCTAATTTAAACATTTCCCACTTATAACCATTCATCATGTCTCTTGATAATTTTAATACATCTTTAGTTTTCATATTAGGATTTTCTGCTAGAATATATGGTACTAAATAATAAGCATAGTGCTTAATAAATCCTCCTACAATAGTAAAACTCCAAAGAATCGTATATAAATTTTTTAGAAACATGGTATAAGCTATATGGGTTGTTTTTCCGAGTCTATATGGTAATACTAATTTGTTTGCTTTAGTTTTTACGTATTTTCTGTTTTCTAAGAAAAATCTAGCATTCCCTACTTCTAAAACTTTACTTACAAAAATCCAATAAAATAAAGATATAGAAGCACCAATAATTATAATTACACTAGCCCATATACGATCTTTAAACAAAATTTGATTTATTGCATTTAATACTCCGAATAAAAATGATCCAGAACGAGATACATTGTTTACTAATGAACCTAATACTCCTCTTGTAGCATTACTAAAAAATTCACTTTCATTTTTCTTTTCTTCTCCATTTAGGCCATTTATGAATTCATTTACTATATCTGAATTTGTATCAGCATCTATATTATTGATATTTTGAATGTTATCTCGATAATCAAAGTCAAAGCTTTTGTTAATACTAATTACTGTTCCACCTACTAAAATTGTGTAGATAAAGCAAATAATTATACATGATTTCCAGTTTCGATAAAAAGCATTTCTTCCATGCTTTTTTAATTTAGTCCTGTTAAACATACTACTACCCCAATCACAGAATTATTTTATCATATTTTTATGTATTCTTCAATTCATAGACTAGTCTCTTTATCTTACAATTTTGTTATTTTGCAGTAATATCGCCACTTGTTGTGGTTATGGTTAAGCTTGGAGAATTATTCGTATTATTAATATCAATATCGCCACTTTTCGTTTTCGCATCAATAAATATTTCTTTTTCTAAACCTATATTTATGTTTCCACTTGTTGCAGATAAGCTTGAGTCTTCATTAATATTCATTTTCTTTAAGTTGATTTCTCCACTCGTTGTAGAAAAATTTACTTTGTTTGTTAATTCGTTAATGGTTACATCCCCACTAGTAGCACTACCTTGTAAATCTGTTACATTATCAATATTAATGTCACCACTGGTAGAAGATACTTCTAAATTATTTCCTTCACTTATTTTAATGTTGCCACTTGTTGAAGATAGGCTTCCTGTAATCATAGTAGCTAATTCAATATCTCCACTGGTTGTCTTTATTTTTCCATTATTTAAGGCAACTTCTGATTTTAGTGAGCCTGATGTTGATTCATGAGTGTATTCTAATTCATAATCTTCAGGAACATAAATCGTAATTGTTTCTTTATAAAGACATAATCCTATACAAATGATAGAACCATCTTGATAAATTTTAAGTTCATCTTCTAGTTGTTCTACTTTTATCTTATCTTTGTTTTTCATACTTCCTGTAATTTCTACTAGTAAATCGCTCCCATTACTTTCTTTTAACTCCGCATCATAGCTTGTTATATCTACTTCTATTTTTTTAATATCTTTAAAATTTTCTTCATATAACATTTCTGTTTGTTCTCCAAACGAAAAATTTGAACCGATTGCTATTCCATAAACCATTAAACCAATTAATGCCATAATTACGATTACAATAATAATAATTATTGTGATAATCCATTTTTTACTTTTCTTCATTTTTCTCTCCTCCTAAAACTCTAATTAATTTTACTACTTGCATCATTAATATTCCGACAATAAATATGATCCAAGAAACTGCCCATGCATTCCAAATAAAACTAACAACAAAATAAATAATTATTGTTAATAAGAAAATAACTTTATTGATTATTTTTCCTTTTTTATCTTTTATTTTTTCCTGTTCATTTGGTGTGGATACAAAATAATAAATTAATAATACACCAATTAATGTTATTCCAAACATGATGATAGAACCAATTATTCCTTCATTTACTTCTGTTTGGTCTAAAAGCATAATCAATATAATCATGACAGCAAAAATAATCAAACATAAAGAAAATGTTAATGCTTTATTTTTCTTTTTTTCATTCGTTAACTTTCTTTCATAAACAATATCTTTTCCTTTTAAAAATTCGTCTGTAGATATGTCAAAAAAGTTACATAAAGGAACAATTTTATCTAGATCAGGATTAGAATCTCCTGTTTCCCATTTACTAATGGTTTGTCTGGAAACATTTAAGACACTTGCTAAGTCTTCTTGACTTAAATTTTTCTTCTTTCTTAATTGATAAATTTTTTCTCCTATATTCATTCTCTCACCTCGACCAACATTTTAACAAAATACTTGGTTGCACTCTACCAATTAGACTTGGAAAGTAGCGCAACTAAAGTTAACATTGTAGGTAAAAACTCTACTATATTTATTTTATCATATTTTAAGATAAGAAAAAACAACTTTAAAAGTTGCATTTATTATTAGAAATTATAAGTTAAAATATTTGATTCTATTATTTAAATAAATTAAATATTTCTAAGGGTACCCATGATATAAATGTAAATGCAAAATTGGTGCAAGGAAGGAGATTTGAACTCCCACGAATGAAAATTCACTACCCCCTCAAAGTAGCGCGTCTACCGATTCCGCCATCCCTGCATATCCCTATTATAAAGCAAAATCAGAA
>CALVQO010000040.1 GCA_944358145.1 uncultured Bacilli bacterium
TACTGGCTCTTGGCTAGAGATTACCAGACTGGCTTCCCACCAGCTATATATTGTACGCCGAACTGACGCACCTCCTTGATATAATTATACCTTAAATAATAATAAATAACTATATTTTTTTCTCTTTTTGACAATAATTTGTGCTATAATATTAGTAATGATTGATTCATACATCAATTACCTTTGGCAAAAGTTGTAGATAACTTCCTCAACGGCACCATTGACGAATCTGTTCGAACTTTTCGAACTTTTGATATAGGAATCAATCAGAAATGATTGATTTTTTCGTTTTTATGAAAAAGTCAACCTAGAAGAAAGGTTGGTGTTTATGATTAATGTAATCAAACAAGAAATCGATATGGAGGAGTCTTTAAGAAAAAGATTAGAAATTATCTGTGATTTTTGTAACACTACTCCAACATTCATAAATGGAAGTATTAGAAGAATTGATAAAACTAATCTTATTTATATAGAACCACATAGAATATACATTAAAAATAATTTATATCTAGCATTTAATTATTCAAGTGATATATATGTTAATAACCTAGGTAAGAAGATAAAACTATCTGAACTTGAAAACTATATAAAACGTTGTAATATAAAACAATTGTTAAAACTGATAAATTTTACAGTAAATATGTTATAATATATTTATATAGGATATGCTGAATATCTTTTAGATAATTATCTTAAATAAAAGGGAGTATAAATATGTATAACGAATCAATTAATACAAATAATAAAATAATTTCTACCGATTTAATTTTAAATATATTTGGTAGAATGAATGAATTAATAAAATCATACACATCAAAAGCAAATAAAGAGGAACAAACTTATAATAGTTTATCTTTTGAAAATCAATTAAATATGAAAAGAGAGTTTAGTAATTTTATATCAGATTTTTCTTTTACAGTTGATTTTTATGATTCTACTAATATAACAATTAATGATTATGAGAGTTTTATGGGAATATTTAATTCAAGACTTCACGAAATTAGAAGCATTATTAGTAATTTTAGTATTAGTTATTTTGATGTTAATAATAAAAGTTGTTCTAATTCAATTAATCTAATGATATTTGAAAATAGTTTTGATATTAGGGTTGCTATTGATACTTCAAATTCTGAAATGTCTGACTTATTTAATTTTATAAAATCATCTATATATGAAGCACCTGAAAAATATGATTTTGTTATGAAAAATAAAAGTAAAATTTTATTCTCATATACATTTTCTTTAGGAAGTATAGTGGCAATTATATTGTCTACAATTTTAGTTTGTATGCCCCCAGTATTTGCAGTATTAACTAATGGATATTGGATGTTATTTCCTGTTTCTTGTTTGATTTTAGGTTACTTTTTAGGAAGCTTATTATTTTCTGGATCAATTAGTAATTTATATAAAAATATAGATATGGAAAAAATATATGATGGTTATGATCCAAATACATATGAATCTAGATATAAAGCAGACAAACATAGTTATATTAATAGTAGCGAAGTAATTATAGGTAAAAATATTGATAATTTAGTTAATAGAAATAAAATTAAAGATTTATATTATGATAAAAAGAAATATATAAAATTTGAATTGATAGCAATTGCTGTTATAACATTAATTCTATTACTAATTCAAGTTATTAGATAAGGGGTGGTAATAATGAACGAGCAATTATTAGAGAAAATAAATGAATTTTTGAAAAACTCGTCAAGTCTAAACTTTTTGGATCTCAATATATTTGATATGATTAATGAACATAAAGAATTAAATGAAATATCTTTTGGAGATTATTATTTAGAATATATTAGTAATTTACCTAAATTAGATTTTGAAACTGCAGTGAAAATATCCAGAGAAGTATATCAAATGTATGGAAAGGAAACCGAATTCGATAGCGTTTTAGAAAGATTAATTTCGGGTTACTATATAGATACTGGTTCTTTGGATAAAAACGATAATAATTGTGTTTTAAATGCAACAGAAAGTAGAATATTATTATCTGGAACTTATTATGATGTAATAATGTTGTGTCATGAAATAGGTCATAAATTAAAATTTGATAATTCTGTAAATGAATATGATTCAGTAATGGATAGTTTTTTATTTGAAACGCCATCAATTATGTTAGAATTATCCGCAAATGACTACTTAAGAGATTTTTATGATGTTGACTTGAAAGCAGATGAATTAAGAAAAGCACATATTTTAAGTTCAACAAGAGAAAATAATATAGATACATTTATTTTTAATTCTATAATAAATTTAAAAAAATATGAAAAGTTAGATGCTTCAAATTTATATAATGTATTATTGCAGAATGAAAGTGTAATTAATTATCTTAATGGTCCTAATACTTCAATCGAAAGTAGTGTTAGTGAGGGATTAGAATCATATTCTTATGATATTGGATATATATTAGGCAATTATGCTAATTCCTGTGATAATAAGTCTGAATTATTAAATTGGATTTTACAAATAAAAAGTAATGGATTAAAAACACCATTTACGATTGACGAAAATATAATTGGTGATACACTAGAAAATCACAGATTCATGAATAAATAATTAAAAGATAGATGGAGATGAATTATGAATATAAATGAAAAAAAAGAAAAATTTGATTCAGCTATATTTCGTGCATATACTGATTTAGTTGATAATACTCTTGGATATCATGACTTTGATGGAAAATTAAAAATACAAAGTATTACTTCACTAGATTTATACACTGAAGATGATAATTCTGATGAAAGAATTAGTTTTAACCGTGAAGTTATAACATCTGGTAAATTAAAATATAATACTCTAGAAGAAGCAAAAAATTCAATAAAAATGTTTAAAACTTTTTGCGACAATTACTTGCTAAAATTCGAAAAAAACACTGGGATACCATTTGGTGGCAGTGAAATACACTCAATGATGTTAATGGTATCTAAAGAAAGATTTATTATTGATAACATGTTATATCCATATAACGAAGCAAAGTATAATAAAATTTTAGATATAATAAATTTTAATGAAAATTTATTAAGAGAAACAATGAGTATGCAAACTGAGGAATATATGTCTAAACATATTTCTTATGATAACACTAGTAAGATTCTATATGTAGATAATAATATTAATTATAAAATTAATTGTAATACTGGTGATTTATCTGACGAGGAAATTAATGTTAAAATAATTAAACCTATTGAAAAAATTATTAGAGAACCACTTCCTGAAGAACTATCAAAATTAAATTCAGAATCAAATAATATTATATTTAAGAAAAGAAACGAAAATGATATTATCTGGTGGGTTGATAATCATGGAAATTTTGGAACACATGAATTTTCATTTGATCAAGTAAAAATATATAATTTATTTAGAGATTATCCATATAAATTATCTCCAGAAGAAATCGAAATTTTTGATAGGGAAAATCCATATTGGGCTGATTTTTTTAAAACAAGAAAGCAAAATTTAAATAATAATCAATTAAATCAAACAGAAGATGATAACAATTTAGAAAAAATCAAAGAATTGTATTTTAAGAATAATGAAGAATATTTTAATAGTATTTATCCATATTTAAGTGAAACATTTGATTACGATATACTTTCTGGGGCATTAAATGACAATTGTGTAAGATTTGAATTGTTTGATAAATTAAATAATAAAATAGCCTTTTTTGCTATTAATAAGAATTTGTTCTTACTAAATTATAGATTTAAGCACAAAATGAACTTAAGAGGAAATAGTTCTGATGAAATCTTTAATAAATTTATAAATGATTTAAAAGCTATAACTCAATCATGGAATCTAGACTATTCAGATGACGGAGAATTTTATTGGGGACTAACTTTAGTTCAAGATAATAAATGTAATTTATATGTTGGAAAATCTATTTCAGTTGTAAATTGGAATGAACTATCTAATGTTATTAATAATATTATCGGTGAATTATTAACAAATATATCTAGAGAAACTAGTATTTAATATTAAAAGGTGATTCGTTTTGAAGCACCTTATTTATTTGCATTTAAATAATTTTTTATTGTATTAATTATATTTTGTTTTAATATATAAAATTCATTTTGTTCTTGTTCACTCATAATAATAGTATATCTTTCATCAATGGAAATTAGCATTGACTTATATTTGATATTAAGTCTTAATCCTCCTCCAGAAGTATATTTTTCTGCTTCTGAATTTTGCTTTAACGACATTTCTATTAGTTTATTAATATTTAATTCTACATAATTAAAAATAGAGTCTACAAAATCTTTGGTTATTTGATATTCTTCATTCTTAATTATAATATGACCACTTATATTATCATATCTGTTTATGACTTTTATATCTATTAAATCATCATAATAATTAGGATGATCTTTAGGTAATATTCTCCCATCATAAATTTCAAACATAAAACTTGATGAATTATATATTAACTGATATAGTTCATTATTCATTAAAATCCCTCCATATCTTTAAATAATTATAACATTTTTTTGATAATTAACTACATATGACTTGGTTTTTATTTATTAATGGTATATAATTTATATAGATTGATTCATATGAATCGTTATTGCCGAAAAAAAAGTTGTAGACCTCTACGTCGTCGGCACCAGAGGAAAATAGTCTCGAACTTTTACGGTTCGAGTTTTTATATTTATAGCTCATATTCATATAATTTTTCTTCATACTTTTTATTTTCTAAAGAAAAATTTACTTTATCTATTAATTTTCCACCAATTTTTTTATAAAATAAATTAGTATTATTTTGAACTAAGGTACTGATTAAAACATATTTATAATTTGATTTTAAAATTTCAAAAGCAAAATTAATTAAGGCAGTCCCTATTCCTTTTCGCCTATAATCCTTATTAATATACAATGCATATATTTCTGCATAATTATCATTATATTCCTTTTTATTTTTACCATGCCTTAAAAAACCTACAACTTGGTTATTTATTTTACAAACAATATACTCATTTATTTTATTCTTGCATTTTTAATACTTTCCTCTTCTTTTTTACTTAAATTTTCTAAATATTTATCTGGGAAAATTCCTTTATAAATATTTTTCCATTCTTTTATATTAATTTCAACAATATTTCTTGCATCTTCCACACAAACATTTTCAATTTTTATATTGCTAAATTCCTTTCTACTAAATTTAAAATTTTTAATAGTTTTTTTATATTAATTTTAAATGTTTTAACTTTGATATTTTTTTAAACTTTTATGTGACATTTACTTTTTTATTTATCAAGGAAAAAGACCAACTATATAAGCTGATCTAATCAGTAAATTGTAATTTGCTATTTAAGATTATTTTTAATCCATTCATTAGTTTTCTTTTTAGCCTCTTCTATTCCATTTTTTATCGGATAAACTAAATCCAATTTAGAAACTATATTGTTTCCTTTTAATATCTCTTCATAATTCTTCCATGTATTTCTTAGATTTCCTCCATTACAAACTAAAAGATAAATATTTTTATTTTCTAACTTATTATCTAATAAGAAAGTATTTATTGGTGGGGCATATGTTCCAAACCAACAAGGCGAACCTATAATAATATTATTATATTTAGATAAATCAATATTATATTCTTCTAGTTCGGGCTTTTTTTTCATATAAACTTGTATACCACCCCAAACAAATCTAAATAAACTTTTGGTCTTTTTTTCTTTCTTTGGTATTAATTTTAATACATCTGCATCTATTACTTCTTGAATTCCTTTTACTAATTCTTCTGTATTACCTTCATAAGAATAATAAAAATACGCATATTTCGTGTACTTTCCTATAAGATAATAAAAATAATATCAGCATCATGATATTCTTCATTTATTTTAAAGGGGTCAAAATAAATAATACCTTTCTTACTTATTTTAATGCTACTATGATATAATACTTCAATATTTTCTAACATATTTCATCTCCCTTTCTTAATCAACTTTTAATAATTTATTCTTCTTTTCTTTTTCTAATTCTTTTAAACTCTTTTCTGGAGTTGGTAAGTCCTCTGGCATTGTTCCACCATTTTTAGCTATGACTTCCCTAATATTTTTACCTATATTAAAATGAACGGCACATGATTCAAATTCTTCCTTTATACTATCTTTTTTTAATTTTTGTTCTGTTTGGGAAATTCTAAAAAGATTAGCAATTAGCTCGTCACTTCCCATATTATCTAATATATCTTCACGGTATCTTAAACCCTTCCTTTTGGCAATATCACTTGCTGTCTCACCATTATATAATCCTTTATATCCAGCATTATGAAATCGATCAAAATTTTTAACTCCGGCTTTTTTTGTTGTTTGATTTAAAGAATAGTTTCCTTTTCTTGTTAAATTTCTTTGATATAGTCTTTTTTCATCTTCCGTTAAATTGCTATATTCTTGTTCCGTTAATTCTTGTTTTCTAGTTTGAATTGCAAAATAGGTTTGAGCAAGGGCAATGACTTTTTTTTTAGCATCCCCATTTTGTGCTATTAGGTAACAAGAATAGCGAGTTAAATGATAGTCTTCAACTTCTTTGATTGTAATTCCCGCTTTGACGATTTTCCTGATGTCAGGAAAATGGTCTAAAACTTCATATCCACTTAATTGGCAACTTGTTTTGGCCTTATCAATTACCTTACTAAAATTTTCCCATTTTGTATAACCCAAAACTCTCATCAATTCTCGAGCACTCCAATACTCTTCACCAAATTCATTAATATGCTTAATTTCTTCAAATGTCTTTTCTGTATAGTTTTCCTGTAATTCATTCATTTTTTATTCCTCCCCCTGAATTATTTTTATAGTTTAATTATAACAAATGTTCGCTATACTAATCAAGAAAAATATGTTCTTTTTTATATTATACTTCTATACTTTTTTCATAAATAAAAATTATAAATATATATAAAAAAATAGCACCTTCAAGGTGCTATTCAACTGATTTTAATGATTCAACCATGTCTATTTTCTTTAATCTTTGATTCGTTATGATTTGAACGATAATGGTGAAGAAAATGATGATTAAGAATGTATATATATAACTTGGCCATAAAATGTCGTGCAAGAATAATATGTTATCCGTTTCAGCTACATTGATGACATACATGTGTAAAAATACGCCTGCACCTAATCCAATTAGGATACCGATGATCGTTAAGAATAGAGTTTCTCTATAAACATAACTTGATACTTCTTTATCATAGAACCCTAATACTTTTAATGTAGATATTTCTCTTAATCTTTCGGCTATATTAATCGTTGTTAAATTATAAAGAACGATAAATGCTAACATACATGAGGCTCCTATAATTAGTAGGATAATTAAATTTAATCCTCCAACCATATTATCAAATATTTCAATGTTGTCTTCTGTAAAATTAGTGGTACTAATTAGTCCAGCATCCATCCATTTACTAGCTAATTCATCATGATTAATTTCGTCATTTAAATTAGCCATAATCATGTTGTATTCTAATTCACTTTCAAAGTATTTTTCATATGTTGCTTCATTCATATAAACATAGTGCATAGTATAATTTTCTACAATTTCTGATACTGGTAAAACAACTAGTTCATTGCTACTATTTCTTAGTTTAATAAAATCCCCTATCTCTACATCTAATAAACTAGCCATCTTTTCACTTATGACTACCCCATCATTTGGAAAGATAAATTCATCATTTACTTTACTATTAAAAGTAATAAATTTATCAATTTGTTCAGGGTTAGATAAGGCTATTAAATATACATCATGAGATAAATCTTTTGCTTCAAAAGTGAATGATGCTTGATATATTGGCATGTATTCAGTAATATTATCACTAGCTAATTGATTGGTAATATCACTGTTCATTTCACTAATTGAACTA
This sequence comes from uncultured Bacilli bacterium, assembly GCA_944358145.1. Lineage (GTDB taxonomy): Bacteria > Bacillota_I > Bacilli_A > RF39 > UBA660 > Caccenecus. The sequence continues at coordinate 7,883 of CALVQO010000040.1, forward strand.
TCTAAAACAAATAGAGCGTCATAATGATTTATCTTACCATATTGTAAATCAGCTAGACTACTAATACTATCACGAAGACCAAATCCTGTTAGTAAAAGTGCAGTTGAGCCTACAACACCTAAGATGGTCATAACTATTCTTTTTTTGTACCTAAACATGTTTCTTACTGTTACTTTACCTGTAAATGATAGTCTTTTCCATATAAATTTGATGTGTTCTAAAAAGACTTTTTTTCCAGCTTTCGGTGATGCGGGTCTTAATATTGTTGCAGGTGCATTTTTTAATTCTTTTAAACATGAGATAATAGCTATTAAAGACATTAAACCAAGCGTTATTAAGATTATAATAAAGAATGGCAATAATTTCATATTAATTTGTAGTTTTGGTAAGATATAATTAGCATGATATATACTATATATTACATTTGGTATTAAAGTATAACCTATTAATAATCCTACTGTTACCCCAATTACAGTAGCAAAGAAAATATAAAATAAATAGCCATTAATTATACTAAAACTTCCATATCCTAAACTAGATAAAGTACCAATTTCTCCTCGTTCTTCTTCAACCATTCTATTCATGGTATTAAAACACATTAACGCAACAACAATAATAAAGAAGATAGGAAATATTCCGGCTATGGCATCTACTTTCATTGCATCATCCCATAGACTTGAATACCCGTTATTATCGGTACGATCTAATAAATACCATTCTGGCTTTTCTATTTCTTCTAACTCTTTTTTAGCATCGGCTATTTGGCGCTCCACTTCAGCTTTTTGCTCATTTAAAGTGTTTAGGCCTGCTAAATATTCTTCATAGGCTTTATCTAGCTCTTTTTCGTTAGTATTAATTTCATTTCGAGCACTAACTATTTCTTTTCTAGCATTACTAATTCGTTCATTTAATTCATTTTCACTGGCATCTATTTTTGCTTTACTAGAATCTAGAGTTTCTTTGGTAGTTATTAAGGTTTGTAGATTTTCTTTTTCTACATTCAACCTATCTAGTGCTGCTTTGGTTGTTGCATAATTTGGATCATCTTCTGTCATGGTACTTAAAAGTTGTTCTAAATTAGCAATTTGAGTGTTTAAATTATCCATGGTTGGTTGGAGGCTATCTATTGTTAAGTCGTTTTCTGTTAATGTATTAACAAATAAATTGTAGTTTTCAAGCCATGATGTACGGGCATTGTTAATTTCTGTTAAACCATTTTGTTCTTCTTTGTTTAATGTGTTTTCGCTACGGTCTAATTCATTTTTGGCTTTTTCAAGTTTCCCTCTACCATTGTTGATTTCTGTTAAAGCATTTGTTAGTTCTTCTTCAGCGCTAGCTATTTTCTCATTTGCTTCATCTTCTATTTTTCTAATTTCAATAGTTGCTTCTTCAAGAATCTCTTCGTATCTTTTCGTTTCTCTAATTGGTTTTAGTTCTTCTAATTCTGCTAATAAATTGTTTGTAATTTGTTCATATTCATCTTCATATGCTGTTTCTTCTATAGAATTCTTCGCTGTTAAATAAATTTCTGTATATACCTCAGAATCAAAATTTTCTTTAGGGATAAAAATAAATGATTCTAATTCTCCTGTCCCAATGCTTGCTATTCCCATTTGTCTGCTTAAATAAAGGGGTGAAGAAGCTAGTCCTACAACTTTATACTCCGTGTTGGTAAGAATACCTTCCACTGACATTTTAGAAACAGTTAGAGTATCACCAATTTTATATTTAGTATTGTCTGCTACACATTCATTAGCATTTTTAGGCATACTTCCTTCTGTTAAAGCTACATTATTGATAGCTGATTCAATAGCATGAACTCTAATTTCTTCGCCATTAATTAGTACATCTACTGAATAACTAGGAATTACTTTTTCTATATATGATAATTCTTTTAGACTTTCTACATCCTCTTCTGTTAATCCACCTGTACTAACAATTTTAAAATCCATTAAATTATGCTCATCATAATAATTATCTAGGGTTGATTGGATATCTGGCGTTGTCTCTCTAAGTCCTGCAAAAAAACCGACTCCTAAGGCAACAATAAATAAAACCGATAGAAATCTTCCAATGTTTTTCCGCATTTTCATAAATGAGAGCTTGTATAGCAGACGCATTACCAATCAAGCTCCTTTACCTTTTTTGGCTTTTTATTAATTTTAATTTCTTCTATTGTTCCATTCTTTAGCCGTATTACTTTATCGGCAATTTCAGAAATAATGGCATTGTGAGTAATAATTATTGTCGTCATTCCCATATCTCGGCATGATTTTTGTAATAATTCTAGTATTTTAATTCCTGTTTTAGAATCTAGAGCTCCCGTGGGCTCATCACATAAAAGTAATTTAGGATTCTTGGCAATAGCTCTTGCTATTGCAACTCTTTGTTGTTCACCACCAGATAGCCCTCCTGGAAAATTATTCATTCTGTCTTTTAGACCAACTTGTTCTAAAACAGTAGCTGGATCTAAAGGATTTTTACATATTTGGACGGCTAATTCTACATTTTCTAGAGCTGTTAAATTTTGAACTAAATTGTAAAACTGAAAAACAAAACCAATGCTATTTCTTCGATAACCAATTAGTTCTTTTCTCTTTAATTTGGTAATATCTTCATCATCAACAATAATACTACCTGATGTAGCACTATCCATTCCTCCTAATAGATTTAAAATTGTTGTTTTTCCGGCTCCACTAGGACCTAGTATTACCACTAATTCTCCTTTTTCAATTGCAAATGACACATTATGGGCAGCAGTAATTTTAACTTCACCCATTGTGTATTCTTTTTTTACATTTTTTAGTTCAATATAGCTCATAGAATCGTCGAGTAGACAAGTCTCGACTACACCTTCCTTTCTTTTCTTAGTGAGTGCTTGTCTCATTGCCCCTCACAAAAC
>CALVQO010000041.1 GCA_944358145.1 uncultured Bacilli bacterium
GTTTTGTGAGGGGCAATGAGACAAGCACTCACTAAGAAAAGAAAGGAAGGTGTAGTCGAGACTTGTCTACTCGACGAGTTTATGAATAAAAGAAATTTATTTTGGGGTATTATTCTTATTGTAGTAGGGGTATTGTTTTTAGGAAGAAATATGGAATGGTGGAATTTTTCTGTTTTCTTTGATGGCTGGTGGACTTTGTTTTTAATTATTCCTTCTTTAATTTCTATAGTTAGAAGGGAAAGTATAGCTTGTTCTTTTTTGATTCTTGTCCTTGGTGTTTTAATGTTACTTGCTAGTCAAAATGTAATAGAGTGGAGTATGATTTGGAAAATTTTTGTGCCAATGATTATTATTGTTATTGGCTTATCTATTATTTTTGGTAATAGAAAGGTTAGAAAAACAAAGAGTAATGCTAAAGAATATGTGGCTATATTTTCTGGTGTTGATGAAGTTATTGGAGAGATAAAAAGTGATTTTAGAATTACTTCTGTTTTTGGAGGAGTTGAACTTGATTTAAGAGATGCTAATTTAAAGGAAGATTTGGTTATTGATTGTTTTACTTTGTTTGGTGGTATTGATCTTAGGCTTCCTAAAAATGTAAAAGTTCATGTTAGTGGTATTCCTATATTTGGTGGAGTTGAAAATAAATATCATGATATTGAGAATGCGAAAGTAACTGTTTATATTAATCATACAACTATTTTTGGTGGTGTGGATTTATTGTGAGATTTGAAGTTAGTAAAGTTAAAATTGTTGTTATGGTGCCATGCGATTATTTAGAGAAAGTGCGAATGGCTGTACTTGATGCTGGTGCGGGAGTAATTGGTAATTATACTCATTGTTCTACGTCTTTTTTAGGAATTGGTACTTTTAAACCAAATAAGGAAGCTACTCCTTTTATTGGTAAAAGTAATTCATTTGAAACGGTTCAGGAAGAAAGATTAGAAGTGATGGTACAGGTGAGTGATGTCAAAAAAATATTAAGTATTATTAAAGAGGTTCATCCTTATGAAGAACCTGGTATTGATATTATTCCTTTACTCGATGAAAATGATTTTCAATGAAAAAAGCTATCAATTACGATAGCTTTTTGTATACCATTATCTGTTGTAGAATTCAACGATAAGTGATTCATTAATTTCTTGATTTAATTCGCTTCTTTCAGGATATCTTACATAAGTACCTGTCATTTTGTTGTTATCAAATTCAACGAATGCAGGACGAGCAACCTTAGCTTCTAAACTTGCTCTAATAGCTGGATGATCTAGAGAAGTTTCTTTAACTGCTATAACATCTCCAGGTTTACAAGAGTAAGATGGGATATCAACTTTAATACCGTTAACAGTGATATGTCCATGGTTAACTACTTGTCTTGCAGCACGTCTAGTATTAGCTAAGCCCATACGATAAACAATATTGTCAAGTCTTGATTCAAGAAGTCTTAACATATTTTCACCAGTAACGCCTTTCATTTTAGAAGCGCGTTCAAATAATTTATGGAATTGTTTTTCATTTAAGCCATACATTGTTCTTACTTTTTGTTTTTCTTGTAATTGAACTCCGTATTCACTTAATTTCTTTCTTCTGTCATTTCCATGTTGTCCTGGTGCATATGGACGACGAGCTAAATCTTTACCATTTTCTAATGTAGAAAAGTTTAACCTTCTTGATTTCTTATAAGCTGGTCCAGTATATCTTGCCATAATAATCTCCTTTCTATTAATCTAAATACAAAGGATGCTTATTACTCGTTATAGGGAGTTTACATTCATAATTTCGCTAGGGCAGTCCTAGTTACTTTTATACTTACGCAGTAAACACATTATAACTGTAATAAAGCACTGCCATGTACTTGCACTAATAATTATACACAAAAATTTTGATATGTCAAATAAATATATGAAATATAAGAGAAATTTATGCCAAAAGCTTAGTGTTCGCTTGTTTATATGGTATGCAATATAGTATAATTATGAGTAGGGAATATCAGTTTAGTTTGAGTGTCTACCTCCATCTTTTTAGAGAGGAGGTTTGATAATAATGAAATTCAAGACTTTTATAATAAAAGTTCTTAAACTCATTGCTGTCATTTTGTTTCTCCTTATCATTATGATAGTAGTAATAAAAAAATGACACTCATTCGCTAGAATAAGTGTCTAACCCATTAAAGGTAGACATTCAGCTCGGAAAAAACTGAATGTTCCCTAATTTATTTTATGCAATTTTTCTTTGCATATACATCATACCATACTATTTATTGAATGTCAAAGTTATTATTTTGTTAATTTTTCGTAGGCTTCCGGTAGTTCTTGATAAACATCTTTTAAAGGTTCTTTGTTTAGTAAGTTATTTGGATTATAGCTGTAAAATTCATCAAATAGTCCTTTTATATTATAAACAGATTCATACATATGAGATTTTAAGATAGCATCTAGTTTATCAATTTGTTTTAAAAGTCTTGCTTCTTTTGTGTTTTGATCTTCAAATTCTAACCATAAAGACAAGTAATATTTTTTTATTTCAGGTGATAGAACAGATAGGATTTCATTTATGGCTGCTAACTCTTTTTGGTGTTTCTCTTGTTTATCTTCTACTGTTTTTATTTGTGTGGTAGAAATATCGCCAATTTTAATTTCGCCTAAATCATGGATGAAAGCCATTTCTAATATTTTAGTTAAATTTATGTCGGTCAACTTTAATTCATGGGTGATAAGGGATGCTAGCATTCCTACTTTTAAAGTATGGTCAGCTACTGATTCTAGTCTTTCTGCTGGAATTTTACATTCTATCCATCCCGTTCTAATAATTTGTTCTAATTCATTATATTTTTCATAGAATTTGATTATTTCTACTGTTTTATTATCCACTTTGTTTCCTTCTTTCTAAGTAAGTTTAATTATACCAATTTATCATTTAAACTGTCAAATGTGAGTTTTTTATTGTCGAAATAAGTCTATAAAAACAAATGTTCGAAAAATGCTTGACAAATAAATTTTTATATATTAAAATGTTATTGTAGTTTAAGAAAGGAATAAACAATATGAAACAAGTCAAAGATGAAAAGAATAAAGATAAAGCACTAGAACAAGTTTTAGCTGATATTGAAAAACAATTTGGTGCTGGGGCAATTATGAAACTAGGTAGTGATGAACATACAAAAATAGATGTAACAAGTAGTGGTTCTTTATCTTTGGATATTGCTTTAGGTGTAGGAGGATTTCCAAAGGGAAGAATTATTGAAATTTATGGGCCTGAATCTTCTGGTAAAACAACGATTGCTTTGCAAGCGATAGCAGAGGTTCAAAAACTTGGTGGTAGAGCTGCTTTTATTGATGCTGAACATGCACTTGATCCTGTTTATGCGAAAGCCTTGGGTGTAGATATTAATGAACTTTTACTTTCTCAACCTGATACTGGTGAACAAGCATTAGAAATATGTGAAGCATTAGTAAGAAGTGAGGCTGTTAATATTGTTGTAATTGATTCTGTTGCAGCACTTGTTCCTCAAGCTGAAATTGATGGAGAGATGGGAGACTCTCATGTAGGCCTTCAAGCTAGACTTATGTCTCAAGCTTTAAGAAAATTATCGGGTACTATTAATAAAACAAAAACAACTGCTATATTTATTAATCAATTAAGAGAAAAAGTTGGTGTTATGTTTGGTAATCCGGAGACTACTCCTGGTGGAAGAGCTTTAAAGTTTTATGCAACAATTAGACTTGATATAAGAAGAGCAGAACAAATTAAGCAAGGAGATCAAATTGTTGGTAATAAAACCAATATTAAAGTGGTTAAAAATAAGGTTGCTCCTCCATTTAAAACAGCTACAGTGGATATTATGTATGGTGAAGGAGTATCAAGAGAAGGAGAAATTATTGATATTGCATCAAGTTTAGATATACTTGATAAAAGCGGAGCTTGGTATTCTTATAATGGAGAAAAAATTGGTCAAGGTAAAGAAAATGTTAAAATTTATTTAAAAGAACATCCGGAATTACGTGATGAATTAGAAGAAAAAATAAGAGAACATTATGGTTTTGGGATTGTAAAGAAGGATAGTACTAAAGAAAATAAAGAAGAATAGCTTTGGATGACGCAAGTTGAGTATTGGTGCGCTAGAGAGCTATCAAAGATTTTAGAATATTAAATGTGTTGAGATTATTTAAACTCTTTGAACGGAATTTATAATAATCCAACTCTTTTTATTTTGCAACATTTTTTAACAAAACTAAAGATTTTTCGTTAGAAATTTGGTACAATTTAATTATCAAGACTTTTTTGAAAGAAGTGTGATTTTTATGAAAGTAAAATTAACTGAAGTAATTGATGCCCTAGACTTTACAAACGATGAAATTGAATACTATTACAATCCAGATAATGGTGAAATATTTATGTCAAATATTGGGGAATTTGAAAATTTAAATGAAGATGAATTAGATGAACTATTTGAAAAATCTATTATGTTACCCACTAGATATGATATTAATGAATATGAAATGATGGTAGATTTTGTAGAGACGATTGAAGATACTATACTTCAAAATCAATTATATATTTCTTTAAATGGTAGTGGTGCATTTAGAAGATTTAAGGATACTTGTATTAATTTTGATATTATTGATACTTGGTATAAATTTAGAGATAAAAAATATAAAGAACTTGCTATAAATTGGTGCAAAGATAATAATATTGAGTTTGAATAGGTGAATCATGAAGAAGTTTTTAAGAAATTATGATTTTGAAGATTATTTTGACTCACTTATATTATCTCGTGGGAAAAATTACTATAAGGAAAATAGAATATTAGATATTTGGTGTCAACAAGATTTAGTAACTGCTTATATTGAGGGCTCTGAAATATATAGAATTGAAATAAGAGCAAATGATAAAGAATTGAATAGTTTTTATTGTTCATGTCCATATTCAGAAGATGGTGAATACATGTGTAAACATATCGCTGCTGTTTTCTATTATTTAGATGAAAATGATATTCCAGAATTAGAAATTTCAAATAAAAAGCAAGTGAAAAAAGAAAAAAACAAATCTGAACTTTTCAAAATATATGATGAAATGAATTATGAATTAAGAAAAATAAGTGATAGAAACGGATTCGTTAATTATTATAACGGAAGATACTTTGTAGACTTAATATCTAATGTATCTGATTATATAGATGATTTTATAGATAATGAAGATTATAAAAATGCTTTTGAACTAATTAAATATACATATAGATTTATAAAGGATACTTTTATGGATGGATCTAATGGAGAATTTCAAGATTCATTATATTTAATTAATGAAAGTGCAAATAAACTTTTACATAATGATGAATATTTTGATATTTTCTTAGATTATACTAGAGATATAATATCAAATAATACTTTAGATGATTTTTCTGATTCACCACTACATGCTTTTATTCTTTACGTTCATGATAAAGATTCAGCTAAAAAAGTAGTTAAAATATTGAATGAAATTGAATTAAGCACTTATGGAATATTTGTTAATCAAATTTTAGATAAAATATCATTAATTTATGATTTTATTGACAAAAATGATGCTATAAAAATGTGTTATGAAAATATTGAACATTATGGAGTAAGAGAATTATTAATTAAATATTTAAAAAATGATAATAAAATAGATGAAGTAATACAAATATTAAAAAATGATATTAAAAATCATGTAAGAAAAGATATGGCTTATAATAAATTACTAGATATTTATGATGAATATGGTAAATTAGAAGAAAAGAAAAAAATATTACCTGAAGTTATTATCGAAACAAATAATTTTGCAAGATACAAAGAACTAAAAGATATGTATAGTGATTCTGAATGGGATTTTATAAAAGATAAAATAATTTCTAAAATTAAGCCTAATAATAGGGATATTTTAGAAGATATTTACTTGGAAGAAAATGAAACTGATAAATTATTTGAGTTATTAAAGAAAAATCCTAGTATGTATAGATTGGCAAAATATCAAGATGCCGTAAAGAATAAATATAGTAAGGAATTATTAAATTTTTATAAACCACAAATACTTGAAGAATCAAAAAGAGTATCATATAGAAAATGGTATCAAGAATTATGTTATTATATTGGAAAAATGAAAGAACTTGATAATTCTGATGATTTTATCTTTGATATGTTAAAAGAAATGTATCCTAATTATAAGAGTAAAAGAGCATTTAAAGAAGAAATAATTGGTGTTCTAAGTACTAAGAATAAGCAAAGATTTTATGAATTGATAAATAATTAGAAAGACGGTGATGAGAAGAAGAGCAACATAATTATATATGTATCAAAATATGGAAATATAAAAGTTGATGTAAATATACTAGAGGATGATATATGGATGAGTTAAGATGTAATGGCTAATCTTTATGATACTACTAAAAATAATATTTCTGTGCATTTAAAAAATATTTTTGATGATGGTGAATTAGAAAGGGATTCAGTTGTTAAGAAATTCTTAACAACTGCCAGTGATGGTAAGAAATATAACGTTTTACATTATTGTTTAGATGCTATTATTGCTGTTGGTGGTACAAGTATTGTTCATCCTATGTATGTTGCTTATAGTTTTGATTTAGATACAGGGAAAAAATTTAGAAACAAGTTTATGTAGAAAACGAGATATAATTTCTACAAATATTTATGATGAACATTAAAACGTTCATTTTTTTCTTGCTTAAATTGTAAATTAAGATTATAATTGAATTATAGATAATTATTAATCTATGAAAATAGTAAGGAGAATTTAAAATGGAATTTAACACAATGTCCATTTTGACTCTGGTTATTGGATTTTTTGTTGGATTTTTGATTGTTTTTATTATTTATGTGATTAGGAATAATCAAAACGAGAGTAAAGCTAATAAATTAATTGAAGATGCTAAAAGGGAAGCAGATAAACATAAAAGGGATTCTTTAATGGAACTAAAAGAAGAATCTTATCGTTTAAAGCAAGAGACAGATAAAGAAATTAAAGAGAAAAAAGCAGAAATGAAAGATACTGAAAGTAGGCTTATGCAAAGAGAAGCATCTTTGGATAAAAGAGAAGAAATGCTTCAAAAAAGAGATACTACTTTGGATGAAAAAGAAAATAATTTATTGGCGAAACAAAAAGAAATACAAGAAAAAGAGCTTAAAATGGATGAACTTTTAAAGCAAGAATTAGCAGAACTTGAAAAAATTGCTAAATTTTCGAAAGAAAAAGCTCATGATTTAATTATGAAGCGTGTTGAAGATGATATGGCAATTGAAATTGCCAGTTATATCAAAGAACAAGAGAGAAATGCAAAATTAGAGGCACATGAGAAAGCAAAACAAATTATTGTTTCTAGTATGGAGCGATATGCTGAAGATGTTGCTAATGAACAAACAGTTAGTACTATCGATTTACCTAGTGATGAAATGAAAGGTCGTTTAATTGGTAGAGAAGGTAGAAATATTCGTACTATTGAGTCGGTTACAGGTGTTGATTTAATTATTGATGATACACCGGAAGCTATTGTTATTTCATCATTTGATCCGCTCCGAAGAGAGATAGCTAAAGTTACTATTGAAACTTTAATTCGAGATGGTAGAATTCATCCTTCAAGAATTGAAGAAATTTATGATAAAGTATCTCGAGATATTAATACAAAGATTACAGATATAGGGAATCAAACAATTTATGATCTTGGAATATCTAAGATGGATCCAGAGCTAATTAATTTAATTGGTAAACTTAATTATCGTACTAGTTATGGACAAAATGCTTTACAGCATTCTAGAGAAGTAGCTAATTTAACTGGACTTATGGCAGCAGAACTCGGTGAGAATGTAACTCTTGCTAAAAGAGCAGGTTTACTTCATGATATTGGTAAATCTATTGATTTTGAAATTGAAGGTAGTCATGTGGAAATAGGTGCAGATCTTGCTCGTAAGTATCATGAAGATGATGTAATAATTAATGCTATTGAATCTCATCATGGTGATAAAGAAGCTAATAGTGTAATTTCAGTATTAGTAGAAATTGCTGATACACTTTCTGCTGCTCGTCCTGGAGCTAGAAATGATACAATGGAAAATTATATGAAGCGTCTATCACAACTTGAAGAAATCGGTAATTCCTTCCCTGGTGTTGAAAAAACTTTTGCTGTTCAAGCAGGAAGAGAGATCAGGGTTATGGTTAAACCTGATGAAGTTGATGAAGCAAAAAGTTATAAGATGGCCAGAGATATTAAAGATCGAATTGAAGCAGAGATGCAGTATCCTGGTACAATAAAAATTAATGTAATAAGAGAGACTAGAGCAATAGAAGAGGCTAAATAAGTCTCTTTTTTCTTTTTGTATAAATATCTTTTTTTATCAAACAATAGTAATGGTGGTAAATATGAAAAAAACTTCTATTTCTTTTGGTTTAGTTAATATTCCTGTAGAAATAAATCCAATTATTAAAAATAATGATATAGCATTTAATCAATTACATAAAAAATGTTTATCGAGAATTCGATATGTTAAATATTGTCCACATTGTAAAAAGGAAGTGAAGCAAACAGATATTATACGGGGTTATGAGTATAAAAATGATCAGTATGTTACTTTAACTAATGAAGAGTTTAATAATCTTAAAAGTGAAGATGAAAAAATAATAGAGATTATTGGTTTTGTTAATTTAAGTGAAATAGATCCTATTTATTTTGAAAAAAGCTATATTATTAGAACAAGTACAAAGAGCAAGGCATTTAGTTTATTTAAAGAGGCTCTTTTAAAAACAAAAAAAGTAGCTTTGGCGAAAACAGTTATTGGTACTAAATTTTATTATGTTACTATTCGTCTTATGGATAACTCTTTAATTATGAATAATCTTTATTTTGATGAAGAAGTAGTTATTCCTGATGAAGTTGCTGATGCTAAATTTACAAAAAAAGAACTGGATTTAGCTGTACAACTTATTAATTCTTTAAAAGTGAAATTTAAGCCTGAAGAGTATGTTGATGAATATCAAGAAAAGATAAAAGAAGTATTGAAGCAAAAAGAAGAGGGGAAAGCTGTTAAGAAACCTAAGGCTAAAAATACAAAAAATATTAAAGATTTAATGACAGCATTGGAGCTTAGTTTAAAAAATGTTTCATAATTATAATCTTAGGCCAATGTTATTAGAGGAAGTAAATCAAATATTTCAAGATGATGATTATTTATATGAGATTAAATTTGATGGAATTAGAGCACTTATTTATGTTAGTAAAAATGAATTTAAAATTATCAGTCGTAATGGTAAAGATTTAACAAAAAAATATCCAGAGTTAAAGAAAATTCAGAATTTAGTAGGAAATTCTAAAGTTATTTTTGATGGGGAAATTATTGCTACTTTAAATGGTATTCCTAATTTTTCTTTGCTTCAAAAGAGAAATCGAATAAAGAAAGTTAATTCTTCTATTATTGAGGAAATTCCTGTTAGTTTTATTGCCTTTGATATTTTATATGAATATCATGATCTAACTAATTTGGCTTTAGTTGAAAGAAAAGAAATGTTAGAAAAATATTCGGATACTAATTATTTTATTAAGTCTAAAGTTTATTATCATGGCGTAGCTTTATTTAAAATGGTTAAAAAAATTGGTTTAGAAGGAGTAGTAGCTAAGAAGAAGGATAGTGTTTATTCTTGGGGTGAAAGATCTTGGAATTGGGTGAAAGTAAAAAATATTAAAGTGGATAACTTTGTTGTGCATGGCTATCTTGAAAAAACAAATACCTATAGTTTGCTTCTTGGTGAATACAAAAAGAATCGGCTTAATTATGTTGGTAAAGTTAGTATTAATAAAAAGCATGAAATTATGAATATACTTCGAAAAATGAAAAAAATTAACAATCAGTTTGTTAATTTTGATGAAAATGCTAATTATGTTGAGCCAATAAATACTATTCGAGTTCATTATTTGGAAAGAACTAA
>CALVQO010000042.1 GCA_944358145.1 uncultured Bacilli bacterium
GCATATCCATAATCACTTGGATACATTAACCCTACTTCTCCTACCCATTCTGTTGCATGCCCACTATATACTGTTGTTCCTCTTTCATATCCGTAAAAATGGCTTGCTAATCCATTACTTGCACTTGTAGCTGGTCCTCCTAATTTCCATGTTACAGTCTCTATCATTGTCTTGGCATTATTTGTTAAACCTGTATTGCTAAAATCACAATTAGTTGTTGCTCCATTTCTTCCACTTGGACATGTTCCACTTGTTCTATTCCAATATGCTCCTTCGTTTAGCACTATCTGTAATGCACTATCACTCCAGTCATTAGAACCATACCTTGGTTTATTATCCCATGCATAATTTCCAATGCTTTCATCACGAATAATTTTAACCAACTCAGTTCCTGCTACTCCATGAGTGTTTTCATCAAATATTCCAATGATTCTCCATAATTCATCATTAAATAATACATAATTATTGGGATCGGCTCCTATATATCTTAAATTATTATCTGCTGTTTCATCATAAGCAAGCATTTCTGGATTAGTTTGATATGCTTCTTTAACTACATCTACTAAAGTATATTCACTAAACTCTACTACTACATTTCCTCCTAATGTTTTGTTTTGATTATGATTTTGATCTGCTCCTGTATCTTCAAATGTTATTGTTAAAGTATAATGATATACTGTTTCTGTATCTACTGTCTTTGTCTCAGTAAGTATTTTTATCTTTCCACTTTGTCCGGTTAAATCTCCACTTGCTAATACTACTCCATCTTCATCTGTAATTTGATAAGTAATCTCTCCTGCATTCTTTGTACATTGATTAGTTAAATCATTATAGTTTGTATCATCACATTTTACAAATGTATTCTGATTTAAATCAATAAATATACCATAAGTTGCTTCTTTTTCTGTAGCAGTTGGTCTTATTGTTACCGTAAAATCTTTACTTGCACTATCTCCTGGTATAGCATTGTTTAATGTTAATGCACTATCTCCTGCATCATAAATCACCTCAATTAAATCTGAAGTATCTCCCTGTACTGTACTTCCATTTCCTGTTAAATTAACTCCACTAACAAAGTAGGCAAAAGTAAATCCTACTCCCACTGCCAATAATACTGCGATTAAACTAAATAAGAAACTTTTTTTCATTCTTCTTCACCTCATACAACCCAATTATATAATAGTTTTTTCTATCTTTCATCAAGTTCGACAAAACTAGCCAAAACTTCTTTCTATGTTATATTTATACTATATAATATTTTTGAGAAAAAATCAATAACATTATTACTATTTACGTCCAAATTAGCAAAGAAAAAAGTGATTACTTGACATAACCACATTCTTCACAAACTACTTGTTTATTCTTAGTAACTAATAAATTCTTACAGTTTGGACAACATTCCCCAGTTGGCTCATACCACGTTGCATAATCACATTTAGGAAAATTACTACATCCATAAAACACTTTTCCTTTTTTAGTTTTTCTCTCTACAATATCATGTCCACATTTAGGACATTTTGCTAGTGCATTAACTTCTTTTACTTCTTTTTTTACATACTTACAAGTTGGATAATTACTACAAGCAACAAACTCACCATACTTACCCTTACGTACAACTAAATCACTACCACATTCTGGACATGTTTCTCCTGTTTTATCTGGTTCTTTTTTCTCCATTTCTTTAAATGCTTTATCGACCAAAGGAGCAAATTCTTGATAAAACTTATCTAATACTTCAATTTGATTAATTTTATGATCTGCGATCTCATCTAACTCTGTTTCCATATTCGCTGTATATTCAACATTAACAATATTACTAAAGAACTCTTGTAATTTATCTGTTGTTAAAAAGCCAATATCAGTTGGATAAAACTTTTTATCCTCAAGTCTCACATAACCCCGATCAAGTATAGTTTTCATAATTGTTGCATACGTACTAGGTCTACCAATACCTAAAGATTCCATTTCTTTAATTAAACTAGCTTCTGTATATCTTGGTGCTGGTTTAGTAAAATGTTGAAATTTCTCTATTTTATCTGCAATAACTACATCACTATGATAATTTTTAAAATCAGGTAAAATTACATCTTCATTATCTTCATATTCATGATAAACTTTTAAATAACCATCAAACTTTAAAACACTACCTGTAGCTTTAAATAAATAATCTTGATTATTTAAATCAACCGTAGTAGCAAGTACTTTAGCACTACTCATTAAATAAGCTAAAGAACGAATATAAATTAAACGATAAAGTTTATACTCATCTTGGCTTAAATACTCTTTAATAGATTCTGGTGTTCTAAGTATACTAGTAGGTCTTATTGCTTCATGAGCATCTTGTGCTCCCTTAGGCTCTTTACTAGCTTTAACACTTCCTACATATTCTTGTCCATATTGATCTTTAATATAGTTCTTTGTATCCTGAACAAACACATCAGATAATCTTGTAGAATCTGTACGCATATAAGTAATCAAACCTACTGTTTCACTACCAATATTCATACCTTCATATAACTTTTGAGCTATTTGCATCGTTTTACTAGAAGAAAAATTAAGACGATTAGCAGCCATCTGTTGTAAAGTAGAAGTTCTAAAAGGATCTTTAGGTTTCTTTAATTTTTCTTTTTCTTCTACTCGTTCAATTTTAAAAGATTTAGATAATTTACTTAATATTTCATCAGCTTCAGCTTCTGTTTTAATCTCTATTTTTTTATTTTTATATTTTTCTAAACTTGCTTTAAAAGTCTTAAAGTCAGCTTCAATTGTCCAATATTCTTCAGGAACAAAAGCCTCTATTTCTCTTTCTCTATCTACAATTAATTTTAAAGCAACACTTTGAACTCTTCCTGCACTTTTTCCTCCCGTTTTTCTTTGCATTAACTTAGAAAGACGAAAACCAATAATACGATCTAACATTCTTCTTGCTTCTTGACTTTTTACTAAATCCATATCAATTTTTCTTGGATGTTTAATCGCATCAACTACAACATCTTTAGTAATCTCATTAAATACTACTCTTTCTGATTTTTCAGGAGTTAAACCTAATTCATCATACAAATGCCAAGATATGGCTTCTCCCTCACGGTCAGGGTCAGTAGCTAAAATAACTTTATCAGCATTTTTAGCTAATTTTTTTAAATTAGCAATTTCTTTCCCTTTACCCTTAATCGCAACATAATTAGGAACAAACCCATTTTCAATGTCAATTCCTAATCCATACTTACCAGTAGTAGCTAAATCTCTAATATGTCCTTTACTAGATACTACTTGATAATTACTACCTAAATATTTTTCTATTGTTTTACTTTTCGCTGGTGATTCAACGATAACTAATTCACTCATAATACTCCTTTCTTTAATTGGAAGTGGTATAGTTATTTAAAGTATATTCTAAATAACTGAAGTAATCTCTCCTAATGGCTAAACTACTCATTTCTAATTTTAACCTCACTTCACTATTAATTGCAAGTATTTCTTCACTAGTATACGTATTTTCTGTATAATAATGAATCTCGTTTGTACTAGCTTGATAAAAAGCAACCTCATTTTTCCACGATCCATCAATAAAAATAACCAAAGATTCATGTTCTTTAGAAAGAGCATCTCCTCCCATATAAAGCCTTGAATCATAATCTAAATTAAAAAGATTAGCAACCGTTGGTAAAATATCAATATAACTAGTATAAGTATCAATTTTCTTACTTTCTAATTCACTATTATAAATAATAAGAGGAATCCGATCAGCATTATTATCAATACTCAAATCATATTCTAAGGCAACATTAATTTTATCTGTATCAATAGAATAAGGATAATGATCTCCAAATAAAACAATTACTGTATCATCTAATATTCCTCTATCTTCTAATCCATCAAGTAAAATACCTATTGCTTGATCTACCTCTTTTAATTTTGACATATATCTCTTAAGTTCTATCGGATAATCACTAGGAAACAAATCCAAATATTTATCTCCATATTCACTAGACATATTATAAGGCATATGAGAAGTAACGGTCGTAATAAAACTCATAAATGGTTGATCTACTCCATTTTGATCAATAATATCCAAGTATTTTTCCATCATCTCTCCATCACTAGGCCAAGTATCATAAGCAGGATAATGATAACTAAAATCCAAATCTAAGTCTACTGCATCATAAAAAGTCCCACTACCCATATTTTTATGAATAACACTTCGATCATAATACCAGTCATAATAATCATGAAAACTATTAGTAATATATCCTTTACGATTAAACAAATTGAAAATACTTTCAAAATAAGTATTCTTTTGATAAACATTCGCTGTACAATTATTATTAATAGAATATAAACTAATAAGAGCACTCATTTCATTATTTCCCGTACTACAAATATTACGAGGCGAATAATTATTGGTAAAATGAAATCCATTTTCTACTAAACGACGAATATTGGGATAATACTCTTCATTTAGCATAATTTCATTTCCTGATTCTACCATAATAACAATTAAATTTTTTCCTTCTAAAAGTCCTGTATATTCATTAGTTGTTGCAACAGTATTACCAATAAAATACTTATTTAAAGCATTTAACTCTTCATCAGTCTCCTGATTAATAAGTTCAAGCCAAGTAGTATTATCAATATTAGTGTGATAACTAACTTCTTCTTCGTCCCTCCCGTCTTCTTTTTCTTGCTCTAAATCATCTGGATCAAGCTCAATATCAGAAAAAGACTTACCAGGAAAGAAATATTCTTTAATATCCAAAAGCCCATAGCCAATATAACCAAAATTACGAATAACTAAACTAGCATTAGTTGGTTTCATAAATAATTCATAAGCACTTACAGCTTGATATTGATCTTGCATAAATGGTACTTTTAAAGTTAAACAATATAACAAGCCAATAAAAACAAGAAGAAAAACCGGAACCATTTTAAGTAAAACAACTACATAAGTAAGCTTCTTTTTTGGTAATTCCAAACAAACTTTTTTATCCAAAAAAAGATAATAAATAAGTAACAAACAAAAAGGAATGACCATGAAATAAAAAGTCCATTCAAAACTAGCCAAAAAATCTTTAATATAACCTGAAACTGCCCCTAACTGAGTATTTGTACTAATACTGGCATAAACCCCTAAAAAATGATGAAAACCAAGTTCAGCAATTCCATAAATTGTCGCAATTAAAACAAGAATTAAATTAAGTATTTTAGCTAGTATTCTTGGCAAAACAGAAAAAAGATAGCCAAAAAATAAAGCAATAAGATTAAGCCCAATAAAAATTCGTAAACTAGCTACATTAAATATAGATATACCATCAATAAGATGAAAAAGTATTTCTAACAGCAAAAAGGAAACCAGCAATAAAAAATAATTATGAAATACTCTGCTAGCCCACAACTTCCTTATTTTCTTCATGCATTCCCTCCAAAATCATTTTAACTGGTTTAAAACTCATTCGATATTCATCAAATATTCCATATTTCTTCATTAATTCCAAGTGTTCCTTTGTCGGATATCCTTTATTTTTCTTATAATTATACATAGGATATAATTTATCTAATTCATACATAATATGATCCCGAGTAACTTTAGCAATTACTGATGCAGCAGCAATAGATAAAGATAGTGCATCACCATGAATAATCGGTCTTGATGGAATATCAATATCATCTAACTTCATCGCATCACTAAGAATATATTCTGGTTTAACATCTAACTTTTCAATAGCCATATACATTGCTTTCCTACTTGCTTCCAAAATATTTATTTCATCAATTTCCTTAGCAGATACTATACCAACACCAATACTTACTGCTTCTTTTTGTAAAATTTCAAAAAACTTCTCTCTTTTCTTTTCACTTAACTGTTTAGAATCATTTAACCCTTCTAATGAATAATCCTTAGGCAAAATAACCGCTGCTGCTACAACAGGACCAACAAGTGGTCCTCGTCCTGCCTCATCAACACCTGCTATTAAGGTAATATGATCTTTATACAATTCTTTTTCATACTTAAGTAAATCAGAACTCATGATCAAACACTATTCCTTTAATATATCCTGCCTTAATATCATTAATAATTTTATTACTAACTTTCTCATAATCTACTTCATCGCCATGTATTGCCCCCATACTCTCAGCAATAACACGATAAGCACTTAAAATATCTAATTTTACTGAATCAGGTTTTACCCCATATCTCTCTATTAATTTATCCGGATAATATTTATTTAACTTATTTAAAATATGAACTGCCACTTGATTTTCATCTAATACTTCGGTTTTAATCGCTGAAAAAGATGCCAAATTTAAAGCCACTTCCTTTTGCTCTAACTTAGGCCACAAAATACCCGGAGTATCTAAAAGAGTAATTCCATGTTTAGTATTAAGCCAAACTAACCCCTTAGTAACACCTGGTTTATTTCCAACTTCTGCTACTTTTCTTCCCACCATTTTATTAATGAGAGTAGACTTACCTACATTAGGAATACCCATAACTAAAACTCGAATATTCTTCTTAAGCAACCCTTTTTCTGCTCTTTTTGCTTGTATTTCTTGAGCAAACTCATGAGTAGCATTCACAATTTTTAAAATATCTTCATCTTGATTTAAATCAACAAGTAATGTCTTTGTCCCTAAATTCTCATAATATTTAACCCATCTTTCTGCCATTTCCTCATCAGCTAAATCTT
Organism: uncultured Bacilli bacterium; assembly: GCA_944358145.1. Lineage (GTDB taxonomy): Bacteria > Bacillota_I > Bacilli_A > RF39 > UBA660 > Caccenecus. The sequence continues at coordinate 6,687 of CALVQO010000042.1, forward strand.
TTTTTGTCATGATTAAAATTTTAGGATTATTCCCAATAATATCATAAATATTACTAATTTTAGATGACTTAGGAATTCTACTATCAATAAGTTCATAAACAATATCTATATTTTTTTGCTGCATTTTCATCAGCCTTTTTGCTTTAGCCATATGTCCTGGATACCAATTAATATTTGTCATTTTACCACTTCCTTAAATTATTATAAATTATATACTATAAATTGTCTATTGCTTCTTTGTAACAAGTAAAAATTTTCACCCTCAAATAATATATGTTAATATCAAAACAGTCTCTTTTGTTCATATCATGCACTGTATTAGATAGATCTTTAAATTCTAAATAAAAACTTTTCTCAACATAACTTTTTGATGGCTAAATTAAAGCAGGTTCATTATTTTCAGATAGACAATATTCATTAAAATCTATTTCTCCTTTTTGACCAACTTTTATCCAATTCAATTTTACTAAATCCAATATTTACATCATTAAGAATCATAACACACAAATTATTCTTCATTTTTCTTATCTCCTAATAATTTTATCTTTTCTGCATTATTAAGTATGTCTATTTGATATTTTGCAATTTTACTCAATATTTCAAATCTTTCTTCTTTTTCTTTTCCTTCTTTAATTAATTCTGCATTATGCGATTCTAAATTAGATAGTACCTAATTCATTTATTGTAGCATAATCTCTGATATTTGAATTACTTGCTAAATCAGGATTTAATTCTCTCCATTTTTTAGCAGTTGTATTAAATAAGGCTACATTTAAAATATCTGCTTCTTCTGCATATTTTAGCCATTCTTTATTTTTGTAATAATTATTATCAGGTAATATATAATTCTTAATTGCATCAGTATGAATCAAATAATTATTTTTTGTCAAAATTCTTTTTACATCCCATTCTCTATTTTGATTTTCTAATGTCTTTAATCTTTCAAATTCTTTTATTAAGTATAACTTAAAAACAGGACTAATAGAAGATGCAAACTCAAAAGCAATATCTTTATGAGCATATGTTCCACCATATTTACCACGCCTCGAATATATACCAATTGCATTTGTTTTATTACACCACTCAGTAACACTTAATGTAAAAGTATGAAGTCCTGCTTCTTTTCTAAATCCGTCGAATTCGACGGAATTAAAGTTCGGATTATATATCAATTCCCAAGTCCCTAAAAATTCTAAAGTAATTCTATTTCTTAGCCAATTTCGAATGATATCATCCGATGTGGATTTTCCATCTTTAAATTTTGTAAAATCAGAAATACAAATATAATCGTTATTATTTATATTTGCTATATTTACTTTAATATTTTGAACTTCAATTATTTTATTAGCCATATATTCACCTCTTTTCTATTTTTAATGTAAATCTTGTAGGAAGGTTGCGATGTTTTATCACCTTTCTAAAACGATTAAAAATAATACTAAAACAAATATATTTTTGTGTGTTTTAAAATTTTATTTGCAAATTAAATGATCATATTGTAAAGCATACTTTTTTACCGAATCATCTACATTAATCCAATAATAATTAGTCATAGCCTGATCATTCAAATCCAATTCAGTCTTTTCTAATCTTCCCCCTAAAGCAAGAATAGTTTGATTAGAGCCAATATTATCAACAGTACATTCAAGTAAAACCTCTTTTTCTCCTAATTTTTGTTCTTCGATAAGAGCTAAATATAATGCTATTTTTGCATAACCTTTCCTTCGCTCGGTAGGACGTACGCCATAACCAATATGAGTTGCTCCCCTATGTAACAATTCATTGGAAATATGATATCTAACATTTACCATACCAACTATACGATGATCCTCTTCTCTTACGACAAAAAATGTTTTCGAAGGGCATCTATTTATCTGACTGACATATTCTATATCTTCTCTTTTTTTTAGCTCCAATAACCACTCTTCATACGTTGCTCCTCCTAAACACATATCCATACTACCCGAGCCATTTAAATCTGAATGATACTTCATATTTTCTTCTAAATAATCTAATGCATCTTGTTTCCTAATTAATGTAGGTTTTTCCAAAAAAATATTCTCCATAGTTACTCCCAAAGTATTTTCTATTCACTTTACTTTCATCATTGGCATCAAAAATTATTCAACTTTTCCAATTTTAGTAAAAGGATACATAATAAAATTAGTTGTTCCTTTAATTTCACTTCTACTTATTTTTCCAAATACCCGACTATCCAAAGAAACAATACGATTATCCCCCAAAATATAATACTCATCTTCCCCTAAAGTAACAGGATCAATATTATAAGTAACACCATATCCATAAGGATCATCTAACTCTTCATCATTAATATAAATCTTATTATCTTTAATTTCAACAGTTTCTCCTGGAAGTCCAATAATTCTTTTAATCAAATTATCATTATCGCCATCAAGCTTTAAAACAACAATATCAAACCGGTCAATAGAAGCTAATTTATTCAAAAGCATAATTTCATTTCCTTCTAATGTTGGATACATACTTGTTCCATTTACTTTTACAGGAGTAATAATAAATGTCCGTACAAATACAACAATAACAATAATAATAATATATGGTACTAAACTTTTTAATAATTTCATCTGACATCCTCCATTTTAAACCCTAATTTATAGTATCATGTTTTCTTATTTTATTCAAGATTTTTATACCCAAAAGAAAAAAACTCATAAATGAGTTTATTCGCCTTTAACACTATCGTTTCTTTCTTTAACACGATATTCTTTACGCATACCTTTAATAAAGTTAAGTTTAGCACGTCTAACAAGACCTTTTTTCACAACAACGATCTTATCAATAGTAGGTGCATTAACTGGAAATATACGAGTTACACCAATTCCACCTGATTTTTTTCTTACTGAAAAAGTCTCAGATACACCACTACCTTTTTTAGCTACAACTAAGCCTTCAAAAGCTTGGATTCTCTCTTTCTTTCCTTCTTTAACCCATACATCAACACGTACAGTGTCTCCAACACG
>CALVQO010000043.1 GCA_944358145.1 uncultured Bacilli bacterium
CACTCTTTTGTTTCTTCTTTAGGTATTTGATAAACCCCAAATCCTAAAATTGGCATTTCTACCCCATTGTTTAATTTGACATATTCCATAAAACATCCATCCTTTCTTATCTTAATATACCAAATTAGAGTTTACTTTAGTCAAGTACTTTTTCCCCAAATCACCTCTCTTGACAAAAAAACAATTTTCTAGTACAATTACACTATACAGCCAGGGAGTAACTCCCGGTCAAGCATTATTTTTAATTTTTTTAAAGGAGATGTAAAAAATGTTATATTCAATGAAACAAACATGTGAAAAAACAGGACTATCTTATGACACTTTAAAATTTTATTGTAATGAAGGATTAGTACCAAATGTCAAAAGAGATAAAAATAACTACCGTGTATTTAGCGACAAAGATATTGAATGGATCAAAAGTTTATCTTGCCTCAAAAGTTGCAACATGAGTATTACTGAAATGAAAGAATATTTAGATTTATGCATGCAAGGAGAATCATCGATTCCTGAAAGAAAAAAAATACTAGATCTAAAATTAAAGGAATTACAAAATAAAATCAATGAAATACAAGATAGTATCAACTATATTTATTGGAAACAAAAGTTTTATGAAGAGGTACTAAGTGGTAAAACAAAGTATTACAGCAACTTAATACCAACAGAAAATGATGACGAATAAAGCCATCATTTTTTATACAATAAATATACAATCTTATATAATCATACTATTTTTAGTGTTAAATTAAAAGAGCACCTAACTCATCTAATGAATTAAATGCGACACATTTTTATAGTAACACTCAACACAAGAATATTGAATGTTCATTTTTTATTTTATGAAGTTTCCTTCATCTATATACATTATAATATAAAATAAACTGAATTTTCAAGCCTATAGTACTCTAACTCCATGTAGTAATAGATAAAACCAATCAATAAAAGTTTTTAATAAGCCACTAACAGTATACCAATAACTAAAATTTCAAATTCACTAATTTTAGTCAAACTTGTCCATATGACTAATTCGATAATCGCTTATATTAGAGCTAAAATTCATAAACAATATTTTACTTATATCAACATTCCAAGTCCAATATACACCCATGCCTTACTCACGCATCAAGCATAAATTTAAATATTTAATCGTTCATGAAAAAACCATTCATATGCCCATTCTTTTTTCGACATACCATAAATATAAGAATGTAATTTATTCACTCTTTCCTTTTCATATTCTTCATGCTGTTTTAGCTCTTCCTCCACTTCCATTAAAAAGCGATCAGCTTCTTCTGGAAAAACAGTAAAATACAATGCTACAATATGTTTACAAACAATTCTTTTACCATTCGCATGAGGACTTACGTGAATGATGAACATCTATAAAAACGTGATACTTCTCATGATTACCACCAAGAACAATACCTTCATATTCAAAATCACTTAATTGTTCATAACTGACTACTTTCTTATTCTGATAATAATCAAGCCCTCTTTAACCAAACTGATTACTTGCAACTTGAATTAATCCCATACTTTACCTCATTAAATCTATCTATATCATAACAAATATTTTTAAAATGATAAATGAATATTCCACTTAGGAGGATAAATATATTCTATCTTATCTTTTTTAGAAACATACTTTTTCTTAATTTTTACTCGATTCGATTTTAAATCAGGAAATGCTACTCTAGTATATTTATCTAATTCACAAAATAGATTTTGACAGTCAATTAACTGTAAAGGTCTATTTCCAATTCTTTTAAAATCCAAATTTAATCTTTTAAATTCCTCATCTTGATGAAGATACATATAATAAATAATATCTTCATTACTCATCCCTTTTCGATCAATAAAACATTTTTTAATTCCTCTAAGTGATCCTGGCCCTGCTACCGTAAACTCATCTTCCCTCCAATTTACAACTTCACTATAGTTAATATCAGTAACAAGTTGATAGGCCATAAAATCCCCAATTAAAGGATATTCTTTTAATAATAAAAAAGCTTCTTTCATTGTTTTACATTTTATAATTTTATTCCCCAATTGATCTTTAACAAACATCTGATATAACAAAGCTAAATGATTATCATGTTTTTTATCATACCCAAAAGCTTTATTCGCACAACTAATATAAGCATCATTATAAATACTAACACCCGAATCCAATACTTGTTTTAAGACCAAAGAATATTTCTCTACATCAAAACTATCTAACGTAATATCATGAAAATGTTGAATTAACACTTCCCATGTACCTTCCTTATTAAAAAGTTTAAACAAGACAATTCGAAACACAACATCATCATCTGAATATTTAACTCCATTATAAATAACATGCTTTAATAAATATTGACTAACCCGATCATTAACCCGATAACTATTACAAAACTTATAAGTTTGTAAAATTTGATCTTGAGTCCAAGGTTCTTTTTCCCCTTTTAACTTCTTCCAAAAAATATTTTGTCTTTCATAAGCAAAATACCAATACAAATCATATACTTCACTTCTTTTTATCATTTTCCACCTCTATATTAAAATTTCAAATAATTTTATCACAAGAAAAAAGTTATTTCCACTATTAAATTTAATTATTCTTCGTAAACCAACAAATATGTTATAATATAGTTAGGTGGTAAAATGAATGATTTATTTTTAAAGTTAGTTAACTATCTATCTGAATATAATATTAATATGAAAGAAAATTATGAACTATACCGAAATCTTCAAGAAAAAAATCCTATAACAAGAAAATCTAAAAAAATAATTGAAGAAAATATAACATTCCATATATTTTCTCCTAAAAAATACAAAACCAACAAAATCATTATTTATCTTCATGGTGGAGGATGGACTATTGGTAGTGTTAAACACTATAGTTTTACTTTAGCTAATCTTGCTAATGAATTAAAAAGACATATTGTTACTTTTGATTATCCTCTAGCCCCAGAACATCCTTTTCCCGAAGGACTAAAGTATTGTTATCAAGGAGTAAAAACAATATTTAAAAATGCTAAAAAATACAAAATTGATTCATCTGATATGATCATCATGGGTGATTCAGCTGGAGCTAATTTAGCAACTTCTATTTGTTTAAAAGCCAAAAGTACGAAAGATTTCAAAATAAAAAAAGAAATTTTACTATATCCTTTAGTTCAAACAAACTTTAAAGATAACAAAAAATGTAAATCTATTGAACAAAATGGTTATCAATACTTTTTAACCAAAAAAATGATCGAAGATTACTTAGAATTATATTTAGGAAAAGAAGAAAATTACAAAAACATCTATGCTTCTCCTCTAAATGCTAAATGGTTATTTAATATGCCCGAAACATTAATCATCACTGCCGATTTAGATCCCCTAAGAGATGAAGGATATTTATATGCTAAAAAACTAAGAAGATATTTTAATAAAGTCACATATTATAATATGAAAGATGTTATCCATGGATTCTTTAATAATTTTTTATACTTTAAAGAAAACCATCATGCAATAAAAATAATTAAAAGATTTGTAGGTGATAAAATTGAATAAAACAGATAAATGGTATAAATTAGATAATGCTGCTAAAATATTTCCTTCAACAACAACTTTTTATGATGCCAAAATATTTCGCTTTTCTGTTCTTTTAAAAGATATGGTAAATCCCAAAAGTTTAAATACAGCCTTAAATAAAACGTTAGAAGATTTTCCTATTTTTAAATCAGTATTAAAAAAAGGATTATTTTGGTATTATTTAGAAGAAACAAATATTAACCCAATAGTAAGAGAAGAAAAAAATAGTCCATGTGAAAAATTAAATACTTCCCTTTTATTTGAAGTAACTTATTATAAAAATAAAATCAATTTAGAAGTATATCATGCTTTAAGTGATGGAGCTGGATGTACTCCCTTCTTAGAAAATCTAATCTACAACTATTTAAAAATAGAATACAAATTAAAAGACAATAGTATTCTTACAAAGAGTTCTGATTATGAAAAAGAAACAGATAGTTTTTCCAAATATTATGATCCAAAAAACAAAATCAAATTAACAAGCAAAAAAAATGCTTATCAATTAAAAGGAAAATGGTATCCAGCAGGAAAACTAAGAATTATTACTGGAAATACTAGTACAAACCAAATAAAAGATATCGCTCACCAATATCATACTACAATTACCGGTTTATTAATCAGTTTAATGATAAAGAGTATGGAAGATATATTAAGTATTAAAGAGAAAAGAAAACCAATATCAATTACTGTTCCTATAGATCTTCGCAAATACTTTAAATCTCAAACAGTTCGTAATTTCTTTAATGTAACAAATATTGAATATCAATTTACCCAAAATAATACTCCTTTAGAAGAAATAATAGAAAGTGTAAACAAGCAATTAAAGAATAGTTTAACAGAAGAAGCAATTAATGCTAACATGACCAAACTAATTTGGTTAGAAAACTTCTTTATTATTCGACTCATCCCCTTAGTAATCAAAAATAAAGTGATGAAGTACACTTATAAATTAACGAGAAAAAAACAAACAATGGGCTTATCTAATGTAGGAGTCATTCACTTACCGGAAAGTTGTAAACTATATGTTAATGAGGTAATGGTCATGAATAGTACAGATGCTTTAGAAATGTGTGTATTATCTTATGAAGATAATATTTGTATAAGCTTTTCTTCGCATTTTATCAATTCAGAATTAGAAAAAAATTTCTTTCGCTTATTAAAAAGTTACAATTTAGATATTACAATTTATAATAATGAAATAGATGGAGATGATTAAATGAATAAATGTCCAAAATGTGAAGTAACACTTAAATCAAGCAGAAATATTTGCCCACTATGTCATAACAAAATTGAATTAAAAGAAAAAAATAGTATCTATCCCAAAGTAAAATCCCCTTATCGTGCTTATAGTCTTCTAATTAGAATTTCACTATTAGCAACATTATGTGGAGTAATATTTTCTCTTTTAATCAATTATTGGATAAGTAATGAAATATCTTGGTCTATCTTTGTTATTCTAGGAATCATATCATTTTGGTTAACATTCAGCACCGGAATGAATAGACGACACGGTTTTATGAGAATCTTATTCGCAGAAATTTTAGCCATCATTATTTTATCAATATTATGGGATTTATCTACTGGCTTTCATAAATGGTCACTAACCTATTGTTTACCATTCTTATGTATTGCTTACACAATAACATTTCTAATCATTAGAATATTTACCCAAAACACAAGAAAAGAATACATCCTATATACTTATTTAAACTCTTTAATCGGTATAATTCCCCTATATTTTATATTAAAAAACAATTTAAATACATTATGGCCCTCTTATATATCAGTATGTACAAGTATCTTTGCTTTAATTTTCTTATTTATTTTTAATCACCACGCTCTAGAAACAGAAATAGAACGAAGATTACATATTTAATTAATTAAAGTAAAGATAATATCAACAACAAATAAAACAATAAAAACTAAAGATACCAACTTTGGTATTTTTTTTGCCAACTTATTAATCCAAGGTAAAACTAAATAATTAATTAAAGTAGCTAAAACTCCCCAAGAAAGTGAAACTTCTAAACAAATATATTTGCCATAATTAAAACGCATATTCGTATAATCCCAATAAGTACGATGAAAAATATTTTCAATAAGCATACCACCTGCAAACTCAACTAAAGTCATAAAAATAGTAATACCTAAATAAAACAAAATAATTTCTTTCCATTTTTTCATTTGATATTGCGCCAAAAATTTATTCCAAACAACAATAAGTAATGCTCCTATCCCATAAATAAAAGTCCAAGGTCCATACAAAATTCCACTATTAAAATTATCATTAGTAAAAACATTTAAAAAATTTTCAAATAAAAATCCCAGAAAAGAAAAAATAAAAAATATATTCACATAATACATATTATCACCTTTACTTAATATACCCATTATGAACAATTTTAGTATCTCTAACAACAATAAAAGCTTTAGGATCCAGTTCTTTAATTAACTTAACAGTCTCCTGTGTATTCTTACTTTTTACATCAATAATAAGCATATCTTTTTTATCCCGATAATTATTTTTAAGAGAAATTACTGATACAGCATATCCTTCACTTCTAAGAGCATTAATCAATTTAGTATTATTTCTCTTTGTTGTTACTTCAATACTATTAACATTTTTAATAAATTTTCTAGATAAACATCCCCCAATATATGTACCTGTAGCATAACCCAAAGAATAACAAATAGGAATAAGTATACTATCAATATTAGTATTTAATGCTTTTCTTGCAGCAATAAACCAAACAAACACCTCACAAAATGCAAGAATTGGCGTAAAAATGCTTTTCTTACGTACCATAATCATCATTCGAAAAGTAGAAATAGACACATCAATAATTCTTGCAAAAAATATTTCTAAACAAACAAAAAGCATAACACCACCATTAATATTATGCTTAAAAACCCAAATTACATAACTCTTAATATTGCAACAATAACTAAAATAATAACGACTAATACAATTAGTATCGCACCCAAATATTTATTTTCACTACGTTTTTCATAATTTCTTTTGATCGGTTCACTACTATATTGATCACTAAGTAATTTCACTTCAATTTTTGTTTTATCCTTTTCTTCCATAATCTTTTTTTGCATCTTAATTTGCTCTTCATCCATCATTGCACCACAACTACGACAAACAAAACCAGTACTTGGAAGTGCAGCCCCACATTTTTTACAGTACATAATATCACCATTATTATTGTAAACGATAATAAATCATTTAGTAAAGTTATTACATTTAATTTACAATATATTTACACTAAATTTCTAAAACATACCTTCAAAAAATAGACTATTTCTAATCTATTTAGATTTTCTCTTTTGTATTTTATATGCAATAGATAATGATAAACAATAAGGAGCAAAACGATTAAAGAAAAGAGTCAGTTTCATCATAACTGTTGGTACAATAATCATTTTATGTTGAAACATTTTATCAATCGCATACAAAGCTACTTCATAGCTACTAGCCTCTTTAACAGCAAAAGTCCCATGAGCTACATCATTAAATTCAGTTGCAACAGGTCCTGGACACAAAGCACAAATAGTAACATGACTTTTAGCTACCCTTAACTCTTCATTTATTGCCATGGTAAGTTTAGTAACATAATTTTTTGTAGCATAATAAGTAGCCATTCCGGGTCCAGCCATAAAACCTGCACTAGAACACACATTTAAAATATAACCAGAATCCCTTTTAATAAAATCTTGCAAAAATAATTTAGTCAAAATATGATAAGATTTAATATTTAAATCAATCATTTTAAGTTCTGTATCTATTTCTGTTTTAGAAAACTCTCCAAACAAACCAAATCCAGCATTATTAATCAAAATATCAATTTTTTTATTCTTAACTTTTTCAAACAATTTATAATTATTTTCCTCAATACTTAAATCCATAGGAATTACTGTAATATTTGTACCCAATTCTTTTTTCAATTCCAACATTCTTTCACGTCTTCTAGCAACCAGTATTAAATCATAACCTTTTTTAGCTAGAATTCTAGCCATATCTCTACCCATTCCACTAGAAGCTCCTGTAATCAGTGCTAACATAAGTCCACCTCTATTTTAATATTTCCCCAAAAAATTAATCTATACTCTTTTTTGAATAACTTCAAGTAAAGCAGGAAGCATTTGTTTCTTACGAGAGACCAAATCAGAAATATATACTCCCTCATAAGTTTCTTTAAGATCAAACGCATCACCAATAATTTCTTTAGCATTCGTATTATAAAGAACATAACTTCCATTCTTATACACATCAGTAATAAATAATGCACAACATAAATAATTACCTGCACTAAGTTCATCAAGTTTTGCAATATACTCATCAATATTAGCTTCTATTTCATTAAAATCCATAGTCATAACTTGAGAAATACCAAGCGTATAATTACCAACACTATAAGATTTAAAATCTTGATTAATTAAATCATTAACACTAATACCTTTAATACTTGATGCTGCTTTAAACATTTGATAACCATATTCATCAATATTTACTTTAGCAAGTTTAGCTAATTTTGAAGCCGCAAAAATATCTTCTTCTGTAGTCGTTGGAGACTTAAATATAAGTGTATCAGAAAGAATTGCACTAAGCATAATTCCCGCAATATCTTTAGGAATACTGATTTTTTTCTCAACAAATAAATTATAAATAATTGTACAAGTTGACCCAACAGGCATACTTCTAAAATTAATTGGTGTATTAGTACCTATAGCTCCTAAATTATGATGATCAATAATTTCCGTAATTTCTGCTTCTTCAATACCAATAGCACTTTGAGCCAAACTATTATGATCAACTAAAATTACTTTCTGCTTATTATAATGATCTGCACTAGTAACTTTTAAAAGTCCTAAACACTCATTTTTATTATTCACAACAGGATAATTAGTATGTCCCTCTTTATTAGCTAAAGTCAAAAAATCAGTGCGATAATCTTTACTATTAATCGTAATAGGTTTATTATTAATATTAATTAAACGAATACGATTACTTAAAATAACTTTATTTGCAGTATCTAAACTAGAATACTTACTAACAATAATATTAACTTGATTTTTTTCTGCTTTTTTCATCAACTTACTAGGAAGAATATGATTACCAGTTAAAACAATTAATTTTACCTTAGAATCTATAGCATATTCAAGTATCTTATAACGATCTCCAACAATTAAAATATCTTTATTAGTAAGAGTAACTTCTTCATGAAAAGTCTTACTTTGAAAAGAAGCAACCATTACATTTCCTTTAATATGTTCATCAAAACGAAGTAATTCTTCCCCATTAGTACTTCTAATAATATTATCATAACTAGTATCAACACGTTCTTTATCTCCACTAATTAAAAATTTAGCTATTTCTTTTAAAGTAACAAATCCCGTTAACTTCTTTGCTTCATCAACAAGTGGAACAGCAGTAACTCCCTCTTTTTGCATAAGCATAAAAGCATCATAAATAGACTTATTTTCTTTAACAATTGCTTTCTTATTATATTTAATATCCTTAATTCTTACCTTAGTATCATTAAGATAATCTGGTTCTTTTACCTTAAAATAATTCATCACAAATTTAGATTCAGGATTTAAATGTCCCAAAACCTTAGCCACAGTATTCTTACCAGTTTCATTTAATAAATAAGATAAAGCAATACTTGCACAGACACTATCAGTATCTGGATTACGATGTCCAAAAATAAACGTTTGCATAAAAACTCCCTCTTTCGTTACATAATAATACCATAAAACAAAGCAAAAATAAAGAAAAAAGAGAATTTGCATTCTCTTCTTAAAGTGTGAGTTTGAGTTTATATGTTATTTTTCTTGTAAAGGTTTATAGAGTGTGTATGTTTATTCTTCTATTTATCATTTCTCCTTTCATGATAACAGTATACTAAACAATTGTGTTCATTTGATGTGCATTTAAAGAAGAATTGAAGATTTTACAAAATTTAAGCAAAAAATAAAGGGAAGTATGTATTCCTTCCCTCAAAAGTGTGAGTTTGAGTTTATATGTTATTTTTCTTGTAAAGGTTTATAAAGTGTGTATGTTTAGTATTCTACCTATCAC
>CALVQO010000044.1 GCA_944358145.1 uncultured Bacilli bacterium
TGATGGATAAAAATCCAGCAGAAAAAAACTAACCGTGAGGTTAGGTGAATTAACATAAGTTAATTCTTATGTTCTTTGTGTTATTATTTTGAATGTTGTGCAATTAAAAGGATGGTGGTTTTGTGATGAATAATGAGATTTTAATGATTTTAAAAAATTCTAAAAAGTTAGAAGAAATTAAAAGAATTGCTCAAAAATATGGTGTGCGTTTGACTTCGAGTGTAGTTCTATCCATAGTTATGTTGTTAGCTTCGGGTAGTGCTTATCAAAATGATCAGGATATGAAAAGTGTGGATTTAGAAATAACAGATGATACTTTTATTACTAAGTCTATAGATAAGTTAGGTGCTTTTTCCACAGTTGCGTTAAATTTAAAGATTAATTTTGAAGAAGTTAGAGAACTTACTTGGGATGAAAAAATAGAAATTATTTTGGATAAATTTGAATTATCAAGAGAACAGCTTGATGTTTGTTGTGCGATAGCTTGTGCGGAAGCAAATGGTGAAGGCATGAATTATGAAGAGGCGGTAAATGTAATTTGTACGGCTTATAACCGGATTATTAGTGCTGCTTGGGTAAATAGTCTTGGTGATAATTTATATGGACAGATGACGGCTCCTGGACAATTCGTTGTTTATGAAAATGGAAACTATTTAAGATTTTTAGGAAGAATCGATTTAGTTGGGTATCAAGCTGTTATTGATTTTTTAAGTAATCAATGTGAACTCAAAGGACATAATTATTTGTCTTTTCGTTCTAATGACAGTAATATAGACGGTGAAGAATTGGTAAAGGGTGGTAATCTTTATTTTAATGAGCTATCAGATGAGGATCGTTTAGCAGACAAACGAGTTTTAGAAGAAGTTACTAGGGTATTATCTTAGCAACTTTTTTGCTGTAAAAAAAGTGTAAAGTTTATCATTAGAAAAAGAAAATAGAGATACTGGTGGTAATAAATAATAATAGAGGAGTGTAAGTATTATAATTTTATTTAGACAAATGAATAATGAAATTATAATATTTGAAAATCAAAACGTAAAGTTAGAAGAGAACATGAAAGATGAAACAGTATGGTTATCTCTAGATCAAATGGCAAAGTTATTTGATAGGGATAAATCTGTAATTTCCAGGCATATCAAAAATGTTTTAGAAGAAGAATTAAAGGATGAAGTGGTTGTTGCAAAATTTGCAACAACCACTAAACATGGGGCTATAGAAGGGAAAACTCAAACAAAAGAAGTAGAATATTACAATTTAGATATGATTATTAGTTTGGCTATCGTGTAAAATCTAAAAATGGTATAATCTTTAGAAGATGGGCAAATAAAATACTGAAAGATTACTTAATTAAAGGGTATGCTGTAAATGAGAAAAGACTAGAATACTTAGAAAAAACAGTAAAACTAATTGATATAGCTAGTCGTAACTTAGAAGGACTAGAACAAACTCCAGCTAGTGATATTATTAAAGTGTTACAAAAGTATACCAAATCTTTAGATCTACTAGATGATTATGATCATAAAACATTAACAAAACCAAAGGGAAATATCAGTAATGAGAAAATAACGTATAAAAGTTGTATTGATATTATTAAAACACTAAAATTTCATGAAAAAAGTGATATTTTTGCCATTGAAAGAGATAAGGGGTTAGAAAGTATTATTCATAATATTTATCAAACGTTTGATGGAAAAGATGTATATGAAAGTGTGGAAGAGAATCAGCCAACTTTTTATATACTTGTGTGAAAAATCACGTATTTATTGATGGTAACAAAAGAATTGCGGCAACACTTTTCGCTTATTTTCTTCAATTTTATAATATTCTTTATGTAAATAATCAAGCGATTATTGATAACAATACTTTAGTTTCTTTAACTCTTTTAATCGCTGAATCAAATCCAAAAGAAAAAGAAATTATGGTGGATTTAGTTATGAATTTTTTGGTGGAATAAAATAGGTAAACTTTTTAAAAAAATCTATTCCTTGATATCGACAAATAACCCTATTATGTGATACAATAAAATCATAGGAAGTGAATGGTATGTCAAGAACTACTTTTATTTTCATTGGTATTCTTTATTATATATTTACAGTAGTTTTGATTATTGTCGTTTTAAATTTAATTAATAAAAAAGAACGTAATAAATATAAGGAAGAAATTGCTAATTTAGAAAGAGATAAGAATTTAATTGTGGGAGCTTCTATATTATCTGAGTTAAATAAGGTTGGAGCTTTAATTAATAATGATACTATGCAGAAAAAGTATGATAATTGGCAGAAAAGATTAAAGGAGATAAAAGAAGTTGAAGTTCCTAAGATTACTGATGCTTTAATTGAGATAGAAAATGCTTTTGAAGATAAAGATTATAAATCTTTAAAGTCTAAAATTGCTTCTTTAGAGTTACAAATTGCTTATGTTAAAACTAAATCTAATTTTTTGTTAGATGAGATAAAAGAAATTACTTTGAGTGAAGAAAAAAATAGAGAAACAATTACTAAACTTAAAAGTGAATATCGTAGTATTCTTACTAAATATAATTCTAATAAGAATGAATATAGTGAAGTAGCTAATCCTATTGAATTGCAATTTGAAAATGTGGATAAATTATTTAGTGCTTTTGAAGTGGCAATGGAAAAAAATGAATATACTGAAGTAGGAAAAATTGTTAAAGCGATAGATGATACTATTGGTAATTTAAAAATTGTTGTAGAAGAAGCTCCATCTATTATTATCATGGGTAAAAAATTAATTCCTGATAAGATAGAAGATATTAAGAAAATTACAACTAAAATGGAGAAAGAGGGCTATAATTTAGATTATCTTAATATTGAGTATAATATTACGGAATCTGAGAAGAAAATTAGCGATGTTTTTGCTAGATTAAATGTTCTTAATTTGGAAGATAGTGTGTTTGAACTTAAAACTATATTAGATTATTTTGATTCTTTGTATCATAATTTTGATAAAGAAAAATTGGCAAAAAGAGTATTTGAAGATTATCAGAGAAGTATTTTAATTAAAGCTACTAAGTTAGAAAAGATTAGTAATGATTTAAATAGAAAGATTGATGATTTAAAGTATAGCTATGATTTAAGCGATGAAGATGTTACGGTGTTAGATGTTATTGCTAGTGAAATTGTGGAAATAAAGGATGATTATAATCGAATTATTGATATGCATAGAAGAAGAGTTTTTGCTTTTTCTAGACTGTCTAAAGAAATGGAAATATTAAATGCTAAGCTTATGAAAACTGAAGAAAAATTAGAGCAGGCACTTAGAAGTTTAGGCAGCTTAAAAGAAGATGAGAAAAGAGCTAGAGAACAGTTGGATGAAATTAAGCGTATTTTAAATCAAGCTAAAAATAATATTAAGTCTTATAAATTACCAGTAACACCTAAGAATTTTTATGTTGAATTATCTGAGGCAGCTGGGGCAATTAGTGATATGATTCGTGAATTAGATAAAAGACCTATATCAATAAAAATCTTAAATACTCGTGTAGATACAGCAAGAGATTTAACACTTAAGGTTTATAATACAACAAAAGAAGCAATAAAAACAGCAAAGATGGCTGAAGCTGCAATAGTTTATGGAAATAGATATCGGGCTATGTATAAAGATGTAGAATTAGGATTAATTAAAGCAGAAAATGCATTTTATAAAGGAAATTTTAAAATTAGTTTGGAAAATGCAATTAATGCAATTAATATTGTTGAACCAGGCATTCATAAAAAACTTTTAGAGGAGTATCAATAATGAAATTAAAAGAATATATTCTTTCTGCACATAAAGAAGATGTTTATGCTTTTTATCAAAGAATTAATTCTAAAGCTGAGGATTATGAGAAAATAACTAGAAATGATATTTATCACAATATCATTTCTCTTTATAAGGATGATCCTGAAATTATCTTAAGATTATGTAGTATGGAAGAAATTCAAATTCTAAAGAATTTGTTAGAAAATAAAGTTAAGAAAAAAGAAAATGGATATATTGATTATTTATTATTTCAAGATTTAAAACATAATTATTTAGTATTAGAGAGTGATCAAGAATATTATATTCCTGAGGATTTGATTAATTGTGTTAAAATGGCAATGAACTTATTGGATGAACAAGCTTATTCTATGGAAGATGTTATGATTAGTGTAATTATTGGCATATCTAGAGTTTATAATACACTTTTAATTGATGATGTTCTTTTGATTTTAGAAAAATATAACATTTATTATGATGAGAAATCATTAAAAAAATATATAGAGCATCAACCTAGAATAATGGATAAAGTTAAAATTGTTCGTTATCAAAAGAAAGATTATTTTGTTTCTTTGGAATTTCTTTATTATGAAGATGTTTTAAAGTTACGTCAAGAATTTAAGGTAGCAACTTATTCATTGGAAGAAATAATTAGTTTTGGTAAATATAAGTTGAATTTGTTTGATGAAAAAGTTCTTTATTTTCTTAATTTTTTAGAGATTCATTTGGATCCTTTATCTATTCATTTGTTTCTTAATGATCTTATTTTTTATTGTGGGTTTGATTTAAATCAAGATAGTATTTTATTACAAATATGTGATAATATTACTGAATTATATCAAGAAACACAAAAAATTGTTTCTTATTTTCCTGTTTGGATTTATTTTGGAAATTCTATTCATCAAGTAGATGATCAAATTATTTTACCTAATAAAAATGATCCTTGTATTTGTGGGTCTGGGAAAAAGTTTAAGAATTGCTGTCTAAAGAAATTTAAATAGAGTTGAATGTACATGGACTGGTTAAGTATAAGAGAATTTATTTTAGATTTTATTAAATTAATTGTAGTAATTGTTGTTATTTTGTTTTTAATGATTTATGTTGTATCTATTACACAAGTTGTGGGTAATTCGATGGCTAGTACACTTCAAAGTGGAGATGTTCTTATTTTAAATAAGTTTAAATATCGTTTTATTGATATTAAAAGAGGAGATATTATTTCTTTGGAATATGCGGATACAAAGTATTTGATTAAAAGAGTAATTGGACTTCCTGGTGATTATGTTTCTATTAAAGATAATCAATTATATATTAATGATGAATTATATGTTGAAAGTTATTTAGATGAAGGATTAGTTTATGATGATTTTGAACTTAGTAGTTTAGGTTATGATACTATACCGGATAATATGTATTTAGTTCTAGGAGATAATAGAGAAGATTCATTAGAAATAGGGTTAATTAGTAGAGATGATGTTATTGGAAAAGTTTCTTTTCGAATATGGCCTTTAAATAAACGAATATGTAGAGGATAATGAGCATATTATTATCGGGTATAAGAATAGTAAGGATTATGCAGTATTTACAGATAAGAAGATGATTTTATTTGATCGTGATAGTTTAGCGGTTTATTATAAGAAAATACATATTATTCCTTATGTATCTATTTCTACTAGTGCAATTAATTTTAAACCTGGAAAAGTAGAATTGCTCTTTAGCTTTGATAGTGGGTATCAATTACATGTAAACTTTATTGATATGAATCATGATAAAAAAGAAGTTCTAAAAAAGATTTATAAAATGATGATGAGTGTTAAGATTAAATAATTATTATTTGTTTTGAATTAAATGGGAAAAAGTATTATCAATTGATAGTATTTTTAATTTGACATTTATAAAAAAATAGATATAATATTATTTTATAAAAAAGGGGGAGTTAATATGAAAAATCCATTTATTGTTATTCCTGAAAATATTAATTTAGAAGAAAAAATCGCTTTATTAAAGCAAAATGGAGAAAAAGCTGCAGAACTTAGAAAAGAAATTCAACAAATTCAAACTAATTCGCTTCCGATTAAAGTTGAGGAAATAAGTTCTTCATTTACAAGTGTAAGTAATGATGATATTCAAGGAAAAGATGAAAGTTTACAAAGTATTTATTTTAAAATTTGCTTTTTAGAAAATTTAGATCGAGAAGAATTAATTGTTAAAATGAGAGAAATTTTAAAAGATAATTTTTCTTTATCTAAAATTAATCAATTAAAAATAATGCTATATCAAGACATTGTCGAATATGCTAATTTGGCTTTAGGAGAGCAAAATAACATTCCCGATGTTAAAAAATCAATTTTGGATTTACGTTTAAAATTAGAGTTATTAGATGAAATGGAAGAGAAAGAGGAAATAGCTCAAATATCTGGAGAAAATAATCAATTATTCTTTTTAGAATCTACAATGGGGAATGTGGTAGTATTAGAAAGTATTCGAAAGAATATACCACTGGAATATTATGATAGTTTTAAAGAGCTTTTTGATAGTATTTTGAATGGGACTTTTAAAGGATTTAAGATATTAAAAGGTGGATTATATGAAGTAAAAGATTTTAAAATTAGAGTTTTATTTGGAATTTTAGAGAAGGGAAAATATTTAATTTTAGATGCTTTTATGAAAAAGGAAGATACTAGTGAATATTATAAAAGTTTAATTAATAATCGTTTGGCGCAATATATTAAAGTGAAACAATATTATTTAGAACATATTAATGAAGATACTTTTATTGCTCAACATGATGAATATTTGAAGAGTGTTTTAACACTTTTAGATAGAAAGAATGAATTGGGTGAAGTAGAGGTGAGGCAATGAAAACAGAATTACTTTATTTAATTGAAACTTTAAAATTAGAGAAAAATGAGAGTAAGTTAGCAAATATTAAAGTTTTTCAAGAATATTTTCAAGAGTTTTTTAAGAAATATCCAGCTAGAGATTTTATTAAGATTAGTGAAATATCTTTTCTAGATATCATATGTAGTTTGATCTTAATTCGTAATCCTTATCAAGCAAAAGAGTGTCTTTGTGTTTGCCAACAATATCAAGATATAATTTTTAATTTTGATTATTATTCAGAATTACTTTTATTATTAAATTATGTTAATAATGATTCTTTTCGTGAATTAGTTGGGGATATTAATAGTAAGAATTTTTTGGTTAAAATGAATGCATTGAATTCTTTTGAAAAATTATGTAAAAGGGAAGATTTTAGCTGGGATAAAGCACAATCGTTTCTTCAAATTTTGCATGATTATCCAAATCTTATATTGGATGTAGAACCATATCTTATTAATATATCACCTGATGTATGGAATAATGCATCTGATTTTTATAATAGTATACTTGCTTTTAAAGAGGTTTATCATGCAATTAAAATTAGAAAAGATGATGTTGATCGAGCAATAAAGATGATGATTCAAGATCGGTGTTCTTCAGCTTTAGAAGTTATTGAATATATTGATTATTTATATTCTACTTATTGTCAAGTATTAAAAGAGGTTAATAAAGAATTAAAATTAATTTATCAAAGGAATAGTGAATTGGATGAGTTGATTAAATTGTTGGATGTTGATGGTGAAATTAAAGGTATTGATCATTTATTATCTTTATGTCCTACAGAGCATATTAAAGAATTGGTTGTTAATTATATTATTTCTGTTAATCAAAAATCTAATGAAATGTTATGGGAACAATATCAAGATTTAAAAGTAAATAGTGATGAAAATTTTCAACGACTTTTTCTACAATATGGGTATGATTATGCTTTATATGATGAAGTTAAGAGAGCAATAATAAAGGATAAAAAATATGAACAAGTGGAAACTATATTGAAAAAATTAAATTCTTATCAAATTGTTCTTCATGAAGAAGATTTATTAGATATTGATTTGGAGAAATTAGATTCTCTTCTTTCCTTGATCACATCAGGACTATTTTCTAGTTCTTTTGTGGAAAAACATATAAGTGAACTACTCGATTCTGATACTTTTTTATCTGTTCAACAAAATATTCAAATGCTATCACTTTATGGAATTAATATGGCAAAATATCATAATTCACTAGATATATTATTAAATAGTTCTTTAGAAAGAAATATTTTTGTTTTAAAACAATATGGTTTAACAATTAAGAAGGATACTACTAATTTGAATTTTCTTAATGAAACAGAAACAGATTTAGTTTTTAAAATTGATTTAGTAATAGAAATGGGATATTATGAGCAGTTAAATTTTTCTTTAAATATTTTGAATTTTTCAAAAGAGGATTTAGAAAATAAGAAAATATTAGAACAATTAAATATTAGTAGTGATACTTCTTTGGTGTTTCATTCTTATTCATTGTTCTTTCAAGAAGAGTTTATTCAACCAGAGTATTTATCAGTACTGAAAAAAGAACATTTAAATCAAGAGCAAATAACCTTACCAAGTTATATGGAACGTTTTCGAATAAATGATTATTTGTTGTTAATTAATCATGTTTTTGTTTCAATACCAAGATTTATGCGTAATCTTGCTAAATTTAGTGAAATAAATAATGAAGTAATTTTAGCGTCTATTTTATATCAGGGACATTATACTTTAGAAGAAATTGAAAATTTAGTAGAAGTATTTTTACCAAATCAAGAACCGTTTTTATTGGTTAGAAGATAATTCTTCTAATTTTTTTTAATACTCATATATTTTTATGGGTGAAGCATATGTTTTTTAGTAACATTCATGAGAGAATTCGTTTTGTGTTTTTGATTAGTATTGTTATTTTAATTGCTATTATTATTAAAGTGTTTTATATACAGGTTTTTGCTTATGAAAAATTAAATACTTTAGCTGAAAGTCTTTGGAGTAGAGAGTTACCAATTAAGGCTGATCGGGGATTAATTGTTGATCGTAATGGGGAAGTGCTTGCTACAAATATTACTACGGTATCTTTAGTTGTTGTGCCTGGTCAAATTGATGATGCTGAGGCTGTTGCTAAAGATTTATCGGATATTTTGGGAACGGACTATCAAGATATGTTAAAACATGTTACGAAGTCAACTTCTATTGAAAGAGTTCATCCAGAAGGACGTGGACTTGATTTTGATGTGGCAGAGAAAATAGATATGCTTGGGTATGATGGGGTATATTTGTTAAAAGAAAGTAAAAGATATTATCCTTATGAAACAATACTTTCTCATGTTTTAGGCTATGTTGGTATTGATAATCAGGGTTTATCTGGGTTGGAACTTTATTATGATGAATATTTAACGGGTGCAGATGGTGCTATTAAGTATTTTTCAGATGGTAAAGGAAATAAGCTTGAACTTACAGAAGTGTATGAAGCACCTACTAGTGGAATTACTTTAGAGCTTACTATAGATATTAATTTGCAGCTTGCTATTGAAAATGAACTCGATAATGCTGTTGCTAAATATAATCCTGAACAAGCTTTAATTGTAGCAATGGATCCAGATACTGGTGAGGTTCTTGCTATGGCTAGTCGTCCTAATTTCGATAGTAATCAATATCAAGATTATGCTACAGAAATAATTAATCGTAATCTTCCTATTTGGATGACTTATGAACCAGGAAGTACTTTTAAAATTATTACGTTATCGGCTGCTTTAGAAGAACAAACGATTAATTTATTTGAAGATACTTTTACTGATACAGGATCAATTAATGTGGATGGATCAACTATTCATTGTTGGAAATCCGGTGGACATGGTACACAGACAATGCTTGAAGTGGTAGAGAATTCTTGTAA
>CALVQO010000045.1 GCA_944358145.1 uncultured Bacilli bacterium
TATTTTAGTTTACCAGTAGGAGTGTCTTTTGGAGGAAATAAAATATATATAGCAAACGAAATAAAAGGATTTGAAATAAGTCAGATAAAAAGAATGAAAAAAGAAATAAAAATGATTTTAGAGCTAGAAAATAAAGGAAACAAGGCATGATATAATTCTTGGAAAAATAAGAAGATAGGAATAACGGATGTAATGATAATTTATTATTATAATCAATGGTTTGAGTTCAAAACAATGTAGGAGGAAGTTTATGGTAAGGTTTAAAGATAATGACATATATGCATTAAAAATCAAAGATAAAAATAGCAAGTATTATGGAAAATATATAATTATTATAAAATGTAGTTATGAAGGCTATTCGAAACATATTAATAAAGGAATATTTAGGTTTAAATTATCAAAAGATAAAAAATCACCTAAATTAGAAGAAATTAATAGTTTAGAATATGTTATTACACAAGTTCAACACGAACTAATGAAATACATGCCGCTTCCCGGAGCTAATATAACGTTTAAAGAACATAAGAAAAAAATAGATAAAGTAGTAGTTTTTCCAGACAAATATGGTTACTTGTATAGTTGCATAAGTGAAATTTTTCCTTTAAACAAAAATATACCTAAGGATTTAATTTATGTTGGTAATATAATCTTGGATTTACCAAAATATGAATATATTCCATTTTCAGAATATGGTTATAAAGGAATGTTTAAATGGGAAAATATAGAAAATGAAATAATTAATTGTTATGAATTGTTTAATTTAAAGAAAAGTAAAGAAGTTGCTGAAAGTCGTAAAAGAGAAATGTTGGATTTAATTGAATTTCACAAAAAACTGGAAAAGATAGATTTTAGTAAAATAAAATTTGATGATGAAGAGGAAATAGAAGATTCTCTAACCTATGTAGGAGGAGAAGACGAAGATCCATTTGAATAAATTAATTAGAACTAATGTAAATCAATTGCATTAGTTCCTTTTATCTATTTGAACAAACAGGAAATAATATGATATACTATAAGCGAGTGTTGAAGGAAGTTTAATAGGATAATCGGTGGATACTAAAGAATGAATTAAAATCACAATTAGAACTATTAATTCCTAATAATATGTCTTGTCAAAGCGAATATACATGTTATTATGCAATATATATAAAAGAAATGGAAGAATACAATAAATTACCCGAAGAAGATAATTTTTATCATATATACGCTTTAGTTTATATATTACAAACTCATCAACTTCATATCGAAGAATACAATTATCATTATAAAATATAACCCATAGTACAAACGCCAACTCCTATACTCAAGATTTTTCATACAATAAGTAGGAGGAAGAATATGGAACAAATATACAATGTTTTCTCTTATTTATTAGGAGGGTTTGACACACCAATAATTGTATTATTAATATCTATGTTATATGTTTATTTAACTGGTTGGTGTAAAGTAATCTGTTGTCATAAAATGAACAAATTAATTGGCCTAAAAGGTATAATTCGTGATATTGGTTATTTAATGGTAGTATCACTAGCAGTTTTATTAGATAAAATTATGGGAAGTAGTGAAGCAATAAGAACAATAGTTATTTATTTCTTTATTGCTCGTGAAGGATTATTAATACTTAAAAACTGGTGTAAAATGGGACTTCCTCTACCACAAAAAATATATGATACCCTAGAGGGATTACTTGGAGAGGAGGAAAGTGATGGCAACACTACTGAAAGTAGTAAATAATGTGTTAAAAGGTGGTAAGCATTATTTAACCAGTGATTATAAAACAAGAAATGAGTCTAGAAGTGCCCATAATGGAATGGACTTAGTAGGTCCAAATGGCATTGATGATATTGTGGCAATAGAAAGAGGAACAGTAACTTATACCGGCTATGATTCTAGTGGAGGCTATTGGCTAGCTATCACGACTAACGGAATAGAACATCGATATTTTCATTTAAAAGAAGGATCACTAAGAGTAAGTAAAGGTTCTAAAGTAAATAAAGGGGATGTGATAGCAACAATGGGAGCTACTGGCAATGCTACTGGAAACAACCTACACTTTGCCATTTATAAAAATGGATATGTAGATCCTAAGCCATATTTAATGAACGAAAATCCATTTAACCTAAGTGATGAAAATAATGCTTACACTACTTTTATCCGTGACTTACAACAAGCGATAGGTGCAAACGTAGATGGTATCGCAGGACCAGAAACATTAGCTAAAACCCCAACAATATCAACAAGTGCTGGATGGAATCATTTAGCCGTAAGACCATTACAAGTTTATTTACAAAGTTTAGGCTATGATTTAGGTAGTCATGGTATTGATGGCAAATTTGGTAAAGATATGAAAGCATGTATTAAGAAATATCAAAAAGATGTAGGACTATTACCCAAATATCAAGATGGTATTGTTAGTGCCAAAATGTATACTTGGCAAAAACTACTAAAACTAAAATAAGAGCTTGTCAAAAATAAGCTCTTATTTAGCATGTTGATTTAACTCGATAATCTCTTGATTAATTTTAGAAATATCTAAAGAATGAAGAATAAATTGATTAGTAATCTGATACTTACAAATTAACTCATAAATAAGTTGAACAGAATAGTTAATATAATTTTGATTCAACTTGCTTTTTTCTAAGCGATTAAAATCATCAAAAAACTGGTCATAGTATTTAATCATAATCATATTAATTCCTGCATTAATTGCTCTCTTCATCAATTTTACTTTACTAAAAATTCTTAATGGTCCCATCATTAAATCATCAGTCATAATTACTTTTTGAAAATTTAACTGATTTCGCAAATAATGAACAGTCTTAGAAGAAAAAGAAGTAGGAATCCATCCAGATAATTTAGGAACAATAAAATGTCCTACCATAACCACATCAACGCCATGTTCAATAGCACTTTTAAAAGGCAAAATATCTTCTTGCAATAATCTTTTTGAATTAAAAATGATAGGAATAAAATAATGACTATTAATTGTAGTTGCTCCATGTCCAGGGAAATGCTTAACAACAGGAATAACGCCTCTTTTTTCAAATTCTTCTATATAAGGAATAGTATTTTGAATAACCGTTTTAACATCACTTCCAAAACAACGATCACCAATAGGATGATGATCACCAAATCGTTTAATATCTAATACAGGAGCAAAATTAACCCGTATATTAGAAGCAGCCAAAATAGTAGCAATAACTTCACCATGCTTTTTAATATCTTCTAAATTTTGATGAAAAGAATAAGGGCTTCTTAAATTTTGAAAATCTTTTGGTAAACGATTAACTCGGTAACCTTCCTGATCAATACCCACTAAAATAGGATATCCTTCCTTTTTAGCCAAGTCAAAAATATAACGAATTAATTCTAACATTTCCTGATAATTATGATAATTTTTAGAATAAAGAATAATCCCTCCAACATGACATTTTACAATTAAACGTTCAATTACCGTTTTATCATTAGTACTCAAACCTACAAATAACATACGTCCTACCATAAAATCACCCAACATAATTATAGCATTAATCTTTAACAAAAACATTAGGAATATCTAAAAATTCAATAAAAAATAGTTATACTCCGAAAGAAATTAACACTCAACAAAAGCGTAAACTAGCACTAAAAAGATAAAATTATTTCCAAGCTTAGCTCTTACAAAATATGATAATGAAAAATAAAAATAAAAATAAAAGCAAACAGATATTGTATTTTTAAATCTTATCACGTATAATTTAATTAGGAGAGGTGAAGTATATGTGGGTAATGTGGTTAATCATTATTATTCTTTTAACCATCTTAGAAGTAGTAACGATTAATTTAGTGAGTGTATGGTTTATTGTAAGTGGTATTGTTAGTTTATTTTTATCTTTTATTGTAGACTCATTTTACATTCAGTTTGGTGTATTTGTTGGTTTAGGACTAATTTTAATGCTTTTAACAAGACCATATTTAGTGAAGAAATTATCAAAGAAAAAAGTAAGAACAAATTTAGATCGTGTTATTGGTTTAACAGGAATAGTAACTGAAGAAATCACAAAATTGAAAACAGGGGAAGTAAAAGTTGATGGCAAAAGATGGAGTGCTATCAGCAAAGAACCAATTCAAGTAGGAGAAGAAGTGATCATCGAAGACATCGATGGTGTAAAACTCATTGTAAGAAAGGAAGAGAAATAATGGAGTTTTTAATTGCTATTTTAGTATTAATTATTATTTTAATTATACCAAATATTAAAATTGTACCTCAAGCGAAAGCATATGTAATAGAAAGGTTAGGAAGTTATTATACAACATGGCAAAATGGCTTACACGTGAAAATACCTTTTGTTGATCGCGTATCCAAAATTGTCAGTTTAAAAGAAACAGTAAAAGATTTTGCACCACAACCAGTAATTACCAAAGATAATGTAACAATGCAAATTGATACTGTAGTATATTATCAAATAACTGATCCTAAGCTATATACTTATGGAGTTGACGCTCCTGTAAGTGCTATTGAAAATTTAACAGCAACAACCCTAAGAAATATTATTGGTGAATTAGAACTAGATCAAACGCTAACAAGTAGAGATATAATTAATGGTAAAATGAGAGCTATCTTAGATGAAGCAACAGATCCATGGGGAATTAAAGTAAATCGTGTTGAAGTAAAAAATATATTACCACCAAGAGATATACAAGACGCGATGGAAAAACAAATGCGAGCAGAAAGAGAAAGAAGAGAGAAAATCTTACAAGCTGAAGGGGAGAAAAAATCGAGTGTTCTAATCGCTGAAGGAGAAAAAGAAAGTGCCATTTTAAGAGCAGAAGCAGAAGCTGAGAGTGCTATTCGTATAGCAGAAGGTAAAGCTGAAGCTATGTTAAAGATTAAAGAAGCAGAAGCTAAAGGAATAGAGTTATTAAAAAATGCCAAAGCCGATGGAGCTGTATTAACGCTAAAAAGTTATGAAGCTTTAAGCAAAGTAGCAGATGGACAATCAACAAAGTTAATTATTCCTGCTAATTTACAAGACATAGCAACTTTTGGTACAACCTTAATGGAGGTAATGAAAGATAAGAAATAACCTTATCTTTTTAAAGTTATGGAAAAACATACAATACCAGCATTTTATCATAAAGATTCTCAAGTATTAATATTAGGATCCTTCCCCAGTGTAAAATCAAGAGAAGAAGGCTTCTATTATGCTCATCACCAAAACCGATTTTGGAAAATCCTATCTCATTTATATCAGGAAGAAATAGTAGACAAAAAAGAATTTTTAATAAAACATCATATCGCTTTATTTGATGTTTGTGCCTCATGTGAAATAAAAGGATCTAGTGATGCTTCTATAAAAAAGGTAGTTCCCAATGATCTTTCAAAAATCATGAAAGAAAGTCAAATCAAAGCTATTATTTTAAATGGTAAGACAGCCACAAATCTCTATCGAAAATTAATTAAAGGACTAGAAATAGAAACAATAAGTTTACCCAGTACCAGTCCTGCAAATGCTACATACAGTCTAGATAAATTAGTAGAAGAATATCAAATAATTAAAAAGTTTACAGAATAAATGTAAAGTAAAAAGAAAAAAACAAAAAAAGAGGAAAACAACCGAAAGAACCTCTTTAAAAAAAGAAATGCTTATGTTATACTTAACAAGGTGGTAAAATAAAATGGATAAGTTAGGGTATTCAAAGATAGAAATATTAATAGTAATTGTATTATTAGGAATTGTAGCATTTATAACAATTAACAAAACATCATATGCTTTTGCAGTAGATAAAACAGAAGCAGTAAATGAAGTAAAATATTTAATTGAAATTCAAGCAGAGGATTATGCTTTAGCTAATACAACACTTTTTGAAGAAACTGATACTACATACATTAGCGTTGATGATTTAATTGAAGCAGGATATTTAATTGGTAATGAAGATGGTTTACTAACTGATCCAACAGATTCTTCAAAAAATTTAAATGATACAAAAGTTAAATTAGAATACAATGCCGATGAAAATAATGTAACTGCAACAGTTGTAGACTAAGCAAGCAAAAAAACTTGCTTTTTTTATATAAAGAGAGTATAATACTATTCGTTAAAAAGGAGGAAATTTTGTTATGGAAGAAAAAATAAGAAATTTAACATTTATTGTCATTTTAGGTTTTATCATTATGTTTATTCTTATTATTGGATTATACTTTAGAAATGGGGGAAGTAGTTCAAATACGACAAACAATGGAAGTAATTCTGGAGGAAGTGCATCAAGTAATTCCAATTATGATGTAAGTAATATGGAAGAAGTAGATGTAGATGAAGCTTTAGCATTATTTGAAGAAGAAGGAACTCATGTATTATATATGGGACGTAGTACTTGTTCAGTATGTGTTCAATTCGTACCAGTTTTAAATGAAGTACAACAAAATCTAGGATTTAAATCATATTATTTCAATGTTGAAACTTCAAACTGGAGTGATTTCCAAGACGAAATAAAACCATTAACAGACAAATTAACAGTAGAAACTACAGTAAGAACAACAATGGATGGTGAATCAGTTACTTTAGAAGATACAGTTGGAAATCTTTTCTATGAATATGGATTTACACCAGTAACCATAATTATTAAAGATGGAGAAATGGTTGATGGCTTTATTGGCTATAGAGATAATGAAACATTAACAGATTTAATTGAACAATATTTATAATAGGGGAAATTAACCTCTATTTTTTTAAAATAAATTATTATAGTAATATAGTTTTTATTATGGTATAATTAAGCTAGAAATAAAAATTGAAAGTGAGTTTGGTTAATGAAAAAAGCTTTTCTTCTAATGGGGGTTATCTTTTTGTTAACAGGTTGTAAAAATAATATTGAAGTAATAGGCAAAAATAATCTTGAATGTCATCATCCTGAATTGCTAATTACTAAAAATGGAAGGAATATATATACTTATTGTTTTGAAAATGCTAAAGTAAAAGAAAATAACAAAGAAATTGATTTAAAGGATTATATTGAAGATGATGATGCCATAAATAAAATAATTAATACCCTAAATCTAGAACAGATTTTAATGGATGGTGGAACGAAAATATATAAAGGAAATATAACTTTAATTGAGTGTAATACTACAGAAGGAAATAAAGATATTTATATTGGCAATAAAGATTTAGAATATAAACAAAATTTTTGCAAAAACAACAATTACACATTTATAAGAACTTATACAATAATTGATATTGCAGAATACAAAGAACCTCAATATGAAGAGGGAATACCAGTTACTTACGGGAATTCATTTCAAGTAACATTAAGTGAATTTCAAAAAGATACGAAAACAGTAATCATCAATAATTTATGGGATATCACTTTAGAAAAAAATAAAACTTATGAATTTGAATTTATGTTTAATGAAAATGATAAAGAAATAAAAGATGAGATAACTTATATTTTTGAAAATGCCAATATTATTGAAATAAAAGAAACAACTAAGACAGGTAAAGAGCAAATTCATGAACCCATTCATGAATAAATGGAGGATATAGGATGAAGAAAAAAAGAATATTAGGAATTGCATTTACTATTTTAGCACTTTTACTCTTAGTAATAATCTTAATTAAATTAACCACTAATAACAAAGAAACACTTCCAAATAAAGAAGAAAGTATCCAAACTGAAGAAGAGCAGAAGTTTATATCTTGCTTGGAAAATGAACTGGGAGCTCGTATAGCAACTGAATATGATGATTTAACGGATATTCCTCTTAATGAAGTTACCACTCATAATAATCAAGTAGAATATTATAAAGGAATGAAATCCAGTGAAGATAATAGGTATATAATTGTGAAAACAAATGACTTAGAACCACTGAAAAATATTGATTTATATTTTTCACAAAGATATTTGATTTATCAAACCTTAGAATTAAATGGATATTATTTATTTATTCATAATCATTCACTTGATCTTAACGCATCTGAAATAGAAAATGCATGTATGATAAATAATAAAGAAAACTTAGATAGTACATCTCTACCACCAAACATAGTTAACAAGCTAAATGATACGAATCAAATAATAATAAAATATAATTCTCAAGAAATAGAAACTCTTAATGATCCTACAGTTATAGAACCCATTTTATCTTCTATTTCTACAGCAAAGAAATATAAAGAAGCTTTTAATTGTGATGGACATGCTTTTGAATTTGAATTATATAACGCCCAAAATGAATTAATTGATACAATTTACCTATGGCAAGATGGTAAAAGAATATTACCAAAAAGCTTAGAAGGTGGATGCACTTATTATACTGTTGCTGATAATGTTGATTTAAGAAAAACAATTGAAGAAGAAACAAACTATAAATTTTATGGAATTACCGATTATAGAGATGAATGTACGGAAAAACCAGAACAAATATATGAAGATGAAAAATACAATTATTATCTGAAATGTAGTGATCAAGTATTCATCCATTTTAGTATCAATAATCTTAAAATGAAGTTAGAATATGCTTTAAATAACAACTATATTACGCCAGAACAACTAGAAAGATATGAAGATTTAATAATAAAGAAAGCAAAATAAGAGGGAAAATGAAAAAGAAAATATTAATGATTTTATTATGTGGAACCATAATGATTAATTTGACGGCTTGCCAAAAATATAATGGCCATTATATTAGTGAATCAAACATTAGGATAAGTAACAACGACATTTCTGTATCGATAAAAGAAGGAACTCTAACTAATACAGGAGCAACTTTTATCATAGAAAATAATAGTGATCAGGCACTTAAATATGGTGAAGGGTATGATTTAGAAATAAAGCAAAATGATTTATGGTATAAAATAAATGTTGGTAAAATAGAAGTTCATCCCATTCTTTTAGAATTAGAGCCTAATAGTTCGGTAGAACTAAATTTTGCTTGGCTTCATAGCTATGGAAACTTAGAAGCTGGAGAATATAGAATGATCAAAGCTGTTTGGTTTGAAAATGATGATGGTACAGATGAAAATTTTTATATAGGAACAGAATTTACTATTGAGTAAAGAATTTGGAGGTATAGTTATGTATTGTGAGCAGTGTGGTGAAAAATTAAGGAAGGGAAGTACGATTTGTCCAAATTGTGGAACAAGTAAAAATAAAGTTAATTATTTAATTACTGAAGAAAATCTTCCTGAACAATTTAAACCAATTTCTATGTGGGGATACTTAGGATATCAATTACTTTTTTCTATTCCTGTAATAGGTTGGATTATGTTAATCATATTTATAATAAGTAAAGATGAAAACATCAATGTTCAAAATTTTGCTAGATCATATTTTTGCTTTTTACTTATTAGTGGTATTTTACTTTTACTAATAATGATTTGAAATGAAGTGCTTTATTTACCATAAATAAATAATTTGATGCAGAAGATAAAATCAAATTTTTATTCTCTTTAATCATCTAAGTTTTTATTATTAAATAAATCACAGTCATAAAA
>CALVQO010000046.1 GCA_944358145.1 uncultured Bacilli bacterium
GAAAGTAGGAGGGATGTAAATGAGTGATATGACTTTATTACTTATTATAATAATCTTGCTTATCTCCAAAGATAGCAATGAAAAAAGGCACTGATGTAGCGCCGCAAAACAATTGCAGGTGCTATCCAAGCTGGATAACACTTACATTTATAATATAGCATATTTTAGATAAATTAACAAGTAAAATAAACAGCCCTGCAAAAAGAAGATGTTAATCCTCTAAAAGCATGTCTGTTTTTAAATTTCGTAAACTGAAGAAATAGTGCCATTTCCTGATTTTATAGTAGTATTTAGCAGACAAGTTTATTACAAGGCAAACAAACTCAATTAGCCTGTTTATTAAATACTGTACAGCCTTTTATCGCTAATTATGAAAAAGGCAAATACCTAGTTGCTACTCCCTTTTTATATACGATTTGTCTTAAATATTATATTAGTGCTGATTATCTTTTAGGTAAAGTTGATGAGCCTAAATATTTCAATTGATAAATTTATTGTGTGTATTTTTACTTTCTTTACTCAGTGAAGGAAGATCATTTTTCAAAGAATGAAAATAGCATTGGTCATTATGATAGTCCAATGCTTATTTTTCTAATGTTCACTAAGTTAGTTTTATCATTTTTTAGTTAATGCGATGAATGTTTTTTATTGTGTAATATGTTTCTAAATTTAATAGTAAATCATCTACACTTTTGATTACATCATCAATTAAAATATCCTCTTTCATTTTATCACCGGGATCATCATAGCATATCTTTCTTATTTATTCAT
Source organism: uncultured Bacilli bacterium (assembly GCA_944358145.1). Taxonomy (GTDB): domain Bacteria; phylum Bacillota_I; class Bacilli_A; order RF39; family UBA660; genus Caccenecus. The sequence goes on from CALVQO010000046.1 coordinate 772, forward strand.
TCATTTCGACAAAACTTGCCAAAACTTCTAAAAAAATGCTTTTTTCTTCTTTTTGCCATTATTTGGTAATATTTTGAGCTTATTAATGTAGAATCCTTAAAAATCAGGTACTTCTCATGTCATAATTAGCCTGAGGTATCGTTTATGGAAAAAGAGAGAAATTTGGCTTCGATAGAAGAGAAGGCTTTTCAATTAAGAATTAGAGAAGATTTAACACAAAATGAGTTTGCTAAATTATTGGGAGTTTCTACTAGTTATGTTTCTAATTGGGAAAATGGATATAATGAAATTCCTATCGTTTTATTAAATAAAATATGTAATTTGTGCAATGTTGGTTTTGATTATATGATGGGATTATCTAAGAAAAAGAGTATAAATATAGTAAAACTTGATTCTATTGATAAAAAATATTTAGGAAAAAGATTAAAGGATATTAGAAAGGCTGAAGGTTTAACGCAAGAAAAAATGGCAAAAAAGATTAATACTTATCGCTTTTTAATTAGTGATTATGAGACTGGTAGAAAAACTATTAGTACTGCTGATTTAAAACAGATTTGTGAGACTTTTGGTTATAGTGCTGATTGGTGTGTTGGTAAATTAGAGGAATGTGTTCGTTATAAACCGGTTAGGAAAATGAAAGCTAAAGATATGAAAGAAATGATTTCTAATTAAAACAAAAAGAAGCTTTAAGCCTCTTTTTAGATATTACTCTTCGAAATCGTTAATACTTATAATATTAGGTTGAGATCGAAAAAATAAAATATGTACATAAGTAATACCTGTAGTACATATTTTTATTTTATTCTTTTATTTACCTTTTATTAAACCTCTTTTTACCAGTTTAATTCAAAATATAATCATACATATTATATTTAATTATATTAGCACTTAATGTAAATCGATTTGATACAATATTATTCATGCTAGTTACATATTCATCAATATTATCTAATGTTACTCCTTCTTTTAATGTAAATTTGCCATTTTTATAGGTTCCATAATCACTTACCCAACTACGGTTAGAAAATATTGCTAGTCCAGGAGTATCACTTAAAATATCTTTACCCACAATTAACCGTGAATCATATTCTACTCCAAATAAATTTAGTAATGTTGGTAAAACATCAATTTGACTACCTACTTTATCTACTTCTATCGTATCCATTTCACTATTCCATAGAATAAAATTACTTCTATTTACTTCAACAATTTCATCTCTTTCATAATCACTAATCTCATTTACTTCATCTATTGTTAAAGTATAAGGATAATGATCTCCTACTAAAGCAATAACGGTATCTTCTAATATTCCTGCCTCATCTAAACCTTTAATTAGACTTTCTAAGGCTCTATCTAATTCTATTTGGGTAGCAAGATATGCTTTTACATTGTTTGAATATGGTAAATCTCGTACTAAATCTATGTTTTTTAAAGCGATAGAATTACCGGTAGAATTATAAGCATAAGGAGCATGACCTGATACTGTTACATAGTAAGTTACGAATGGGGTATTATCTTTATATAATGGAAGAGTTGCATTAATCATATCTACATCACTTGGAAGCCAACTACAATTAATTAAATCTTCCATGCCATTACCACAACCCATGTAAGAATTAAAACCTAAGGTTTCCATTGTCTTTTGTCTACTATAATAAGTATAGGTCCAGTTGTGATAACCATTAGCTGTATATCCTAAAGGAGTAAAAGCATTACCTAAAGCATAGCTAATTGTTGGTTTGTACCTCTTCCAATTCGATAATACTTCTTGGGTTGGTATTAACCCAGTTGTAGCTTGAAATTCTCCTCCGGTTGTACTTAAAAATACTGGCGAATAAAAGTTATTGAAAACAAATCCTTCATGGGTTAACTGATATAATGTAGGAGTTAGTTCACGATCAACAGCGATCATATTAAAGCCTTCTGCTAATAAAAAGATTAAGTTCTTACCTTTAAACATTCCTGTATATTCATTTTTATTCGTTGGTTCACTTGACTTGAAGTATTCTAACATATTTTTTATTGTTTCATTTGATTCATTTTGAATTAAAGTATCAAAATCAATAGTTAATTCATTATAAGTAACTTCTATTGGTTTTTCTTCTTCCTCTTCATCAGGATCATTTGGTATATCTGGTTCTTCAGTCGTTGTTAGTTTTTCTTCAAAACCAAATAATACTCTTTTTATATCTAATCTTGTATAAGTATATAATCCGAATTTTTCTACTGTCTTCATTTCACTATTAATATTGTAATATAAATTATAGGCTGAATAAGTTTCGTTTTTACCGATAAATAAACAGAATAATGAAGTTATCCATATGACTAATACTAAAATAAAACTGATTATTATCCATTTTAAACTTGTTCGTTCAAAGTTTATTCTTTTGTGGAAAATAATTAATAAAATTAATGGTAATAAGTATAAAAGAACAACCCATATATTTTTTAAGACAACATCAAATATAATATTGGTAAAATCTAGAGCATTACTAGCTAAACCTATTGTGTTGAAAGAAAATACAATGCTAAATAAGCGATGAAAGAAAAATTGAAAACAATAATATATGATTAGAATAATTGTTAATAAATAAGTTATAATAACATTACCTTTTCTTTTAAAAATATTTGTTAACAAATATAAGATTAAAATAAAAGGTATACTAAAAATTAAAGTTAAAAATATGCTACTAAAACTTTTGGTGACAAATATCTTGGTTAATACTTCTAAATAAATAACTAGAAAACTTAAATATAATATGACGTTAAACTTCTTTTTCATGTAATTCACCTTAGTCTTATTATATCAAAATTTACATTTTTTAAAAGATAAACTTTTCTTTTTTTGTCATTTTATGTATAATTGTGTTAGGTGATTAAATTGAAGAATATTTGGAGTATTTATCATAAGTATGAGGAAATTATTAATTATTTAATTGTCGGTGGATTAACTACTTTAATTAGTTTGGCTGTTAAGTATGGACTTTTATTTACTTTTATGGATGCTAGTAATGCAGTTGAGTTACAGGCTGCGGTTATTATTTCTTGGATAGTGGCTGTTGCTTTTGCTTATTTTGCGAATCGTATTTTTGTTTTTCATTCTAAATCGAAACAATATTTGAAAGAAGTTAGTGGCTTTGTGGCAGGTAGAATTGCTACTTTAATTTTAGAAATGGTAATTATGTGGTTTTTTGTCACTTTACTTGGCATGGATAGTAATTTATGGGTTGTTATTTGGACAATTGTTGCTCAAGTACTTGTTATTGTTGGAAATTATATTATTAGTAAATTATTTGTCTTTAAAAAATAATTTGTTTAAAGTGCTACTTGGCACTTTTTTATTTGTTTTGTATATTTGGCGTTTTTATACTAATGGGGTTATTGTATTTGTTGATATTAACTTATTATCAACTTATTTCTCAGAAACTTTAAACTTACATAAAATAACTTTTCTTCAACTTGGGGAGAAGTTGTTTTTTATTAAAAGGTGATGTTTGCTTGTTTTTCTATAATTATAATGGTAGAATATATTTAATTTAGAAAGGGATAATAATATGGATGATTTTATTCAATATCTTTTGGTAACTGATCAACTTGATGAAATCTTTTGGGGTAAAGAAAAAGAGGAAGATGATGAATTAATTTTAAAAAGAACATTGGAAAATAAGGAAATCAATGAGGATAATTCAAAATAATTATGAGAGGAGAATAAAAATGTTTCAATTAGTATCAAAATATGAGCCTAGTGGTGATCAACCACAAGCGATAAAAAAGTTAGTTGAAGGAATTAAAGAAGGCAAGAAAGAGCAGGTTTTACTGGGGGCTACTGGTACTGGTAAAACTTTTACGGTTGCTAATGTTATTAAAGAGATTAATAAACCTACCCTTGTTTTAGCACACAATAAAACTCTTGCTGGACAATTATACTCAGAACTTAAGGAGCTTTTTCCTAATAATCATGTATGTTATTTTATTAGTTATTATGATTATTATCAACCGGAAGCTTATGTTCCTTCTAGTGATACTTATATTGAAAAAGATGCTTCAATTAATGATGAAATTGATGAATTAAGGCATTATGCAACTAGTGCTTTAATTAATTATCAAGATGTTATTGTTGTGGCTAGTGTTTCTTGTATTTATGGTATTGGGGAAAAAGAAGAATATGAAAAATCTATGCTTGTTTTAAGTGTTGGAGATCAAATAAAAAGAAATGATATTATTAATCGTTTGGTTGATATGACTTATGAGAGAAATGATTTAGATTTTCATCGAGGTACTTTTAGAAGTCGTGGTGATATTATTGATGTTATTCCGGCAAATGAACATGAGCATGGGATAAGAATTGAACTATTTGGAAATGAAATTGACCGTATATCTTCTTTTGATCCTTTAACTGGTGTAATTATTAGCGATAAAAAAACTGTTACTATTTCCCCTGCTTCTCACTTTGTTACTAGTCCAGAAAAGTTAGAAGAAGCAATAAAAAGAATTCAGGCTGAATTAGATGAAAGACTTAAAGAACTTAAAAGTGAAGGTAAGCTTTTAGAAGAACAAAGACTTAGAGAACGAACTAATTATGATATTGAAATGCTTAAGGAAACAGGATTTTGTAATGGAGTTGAAAACTATTCAAGACATCTTGCTCTTCGAGGTCCTGGTGAAACACCTACTTGTTTAATCGATTTCTTTCCTAAAGATTTTTTACTTGTTGTGGATGAATCTCATGTAACTCTTCCTCAAGTAAGAGGAATGTATAATGGGGATAGAATGAGAAAACAAACTTTGGTTGATTATGGATTTAGACTTCCTAGTGCTTTAGATAACCGACCACTAAATTTTCAAGAGTTTGAAAGTAAAATTAATCAAGCCATCTATGTTTCAGCAACTCCAGGTGATTATGAACTTGAACATACTCATGGAGAATATGTTGAGCAAATTATTCGGCCTACTGGTTTACTTGATCCAACTATTGAGGTTAAACCAACTGAAGGACAAATCGATGATATTATTACTCAAATTAAAGATAGAATTGCTAAAAATGAACGAGTGCTTATTACTACTCTTACCATTCGTATGAGTGAAGAATTAACTAATTATTTAAAAGAAATGGGGATTAAAGTTGCTTATTTACATAGTGAAATTAAATCTTTAGAAAGACTTAAAATTATTCGAGAATTAAGACTTGGTACTTATGACTGTATTGTTGGTATTAACCTTTTAAGAGAAGGATTAGATATTCCAGAAGTTAGTTTAATTTGTATATTAGATGCTGATAAACAAGGATTTTTACGTAGTGAGCGAAGTCTTATTCAAACTATTGGTAGATGTGCTAGAAATCAAAATGGTCATGTTATTATGTATGCGGATACTTATAGTGAAGCGATGGATGCAGCAATAAAAGAGACTGCTAGACGTAGAGAAGTACAAGAGGCATATAATGAGGAACATCATATTACGCCAAAAACAATTTCTAAAGAAATTAAAGAGGTTGTTTCTAACGAAATTGAAAATAAGGCTCAAAAACCTAAGATGAGTAAAAAAGAAAAAGAAAATATTTTAGCTACATTAGAAGAAGAAATGAAAGAAGCTGCAAAGAATTTAGACTTCGAAAGAGCTATGGAACTTAGAGATATTTTATTTGAGATGAAAAAATAGAAAAAAGACTCGATGAGCCTTTTTTTTAATCGCCAAAAATTTCAAATATTTCACTTAAGAAAGATTCTCTTTTTCGAGGTTTTTCTTCTTTTCTTTCTTTATCTACTTTTTTCTCTACTTCTTCTATCCTTGTTTCTTCTTTTTCCATTAACTTTTCTAATTCTCCACGATCAAGCCAAATACCACGACATTCAGGGCAATAATCAATTTCTATTCCTTTCTTTTCTGACATTAATAAAGTTACATCTTTACATACTGGACATTTCATTTATATTCCTCCTTTGTAATACTATTATATCAATAATTATTTAAAAATAGCAATTATTTTTTGTTGATAAAGAAATGGTTGAAAACAAAAGCAATGAATTTATGAAAGAATTTGCATCCTACATTAAATATTAAAAATAAAATTCCTTTTAAATAAAATATTTTTAATATTATTTTCATTATTATAAATTTTATTTTGAGTTTTAAAATACTCCTTTGATATAACCTATTATTCTTTTTCTTTATGGCTTTAGCACACATTTTTCCTGTAAAAAGTCCATATCTTAAACCAGATAAAGTTAGGGGATCACAAGCTCCTACTGCATCTCCTACATAGAAAATATTTTTATTTATAATTGGTTTTCGAATGCCTATTGGAGTGAATGCTCCTTTTAAATTTTTGGAATTTCCATCTATGTTTAACTTTTTTAAATATTCTGTAAATATTTTATTGTAGTTTAATTTGGAATTGTAAACGTCAGTTAATCCTATATTAGTTACTCCTTTATATGTACTTACCCAGCCATATCCATGCTTAGTTATCCCAAAATGAATTTCAATACTATCTGGTCTATTTGTCTTTTCTATTAATTGCATAGCAATATTTTGTTGTTTCTTTTTTTGGTATTTGCTTCCATAACCTGAGGTGCCATCAGCAAAAACTAAATAATCATAAGTAAGTGTTTCTTTCGTATTTGTTTTAATTTTGTTTTTGTTTATATCGTGTTTGATTATATAAGTGTTTTCTTCTATGTTTATTCCTTTTTTCTTGGCTAATTTAAAAAATTTATCATCTAATTCTACTCGATCAATGTTTTTGTTAGTAAATAAGAACTTATTCACAATTTTTTGTTTTTCTTTATATTGATAAACTATTTTGAAATCTTTTATTAAACTATAATGACATTGATTTATGTTAAGTCCTAAAGATTCATATTCTTTTTTAGTTTTACTTGTTATATATCCAGCACAACATTTATATCTTGGAAACTTTAGTCTTTCTAGAACTAAGATATTTTTTATGCCATTATTTAATAGATTTAGGGCTGTAGATAAGCCTGATGGTCCTGCTCCAATAATAATTACTTCATAGTGTTTACTCATAAAAATACACCTTGTTTATTATTATAACATTAATATTTTAGTTCCATTAAAAAAACATATATGGCTTTACACATATGTTTTATCTATATTTTCATTGTTTCACATTTCAATTTAATTAATTTTGACATATTTTTTGATATGTTATTCATTTAAATGATGCATTATTTTAAAAATCCTTTAATTATTACTTCTTCTGCTTCTTTTTCATTTAAACCTAGCGTCATTAACTTCTTTAATTGGTCTCCTGCTATTTTTCCTATAGCTGCTTCATGAATTAAATTGGCATCTATATTTTTAGCATATATTTCCGGAATTGCTTTTACTTTGCCTTCGTCTTTAATAATTGCATCACATTCAACATGAGCATAGCATTTTGTATTTCCTGTTATATTGGATTTAAATTCTTGTATAGATGAGCCTTCTGCTACACTTCTACTTGTTACATGAACACTAGAGTTTTCACCATTTAAATTAACGATAAATTCTGTTTTGGCAGTCTCGTTTCCTGTTGTTAGTATTTTTTCGGATATTTCTAGGGTTGTATTGTCTTCTAATTCTGCTTTTGTTATTCTAAGTGTATCATCTACTCCCTTTATTTGAACACTATCCATGGTCATACTAGAATTGTTTTTCATGTAAATTTCTGTTGTTGGATTTAAGATTTTCTTTCCTTTTCCTTTACCTTGGCCATAGTGTTTTTCTATATATTTTACTTTTGATCCTTCCTCTAAATAAAATCTGTGGATTCCATCATGTTCAGAGTTTTGATGGTAATCATTATGAATACCACATCCTGCCATAATAATTACATTAGCATTAGCTCCAATATGAAAATCATTATATACAACATCAGTTAGTCCACTTTCTGTAATAATCACGGGGATATGAACAATGCCAAAAAGCGTATTTTCTTTTACATAGATATCTATTCCACTTTGGTCTTCTTTCGTTACAATGTCAATGTAATTATTTACTTTTCTTTTTATACTTTCACCATTTTTACGAATATTATAACTTTCAGCATCTTCATTAAAAGTATCATTAATCTCTTTTAATAACTCTTTATCTGTATTATTCATGATTACCTCCTTTTACACAGTCTATTGTTAAAATATTATCTAACATCGTGTTGCTATTTCCTACTTCTTTTATTTTTCCTGCTTCTAAAAGGATAATACCATCCGCTATAGATAAGATACGCTCTTGATGAGATATCACAATCGTTGTTCCTTTTTTCTTTGTTCCTATTTCTTTAAATATTCCCGTTAAATATTTAAAGCTCCATAAATCTATTCCTGCTTCTGGTTCATCAAAAATCGATAACTCTGGACTTCTTGCTATTATCGTAGCAATTTCTATTCTTTTTAATTCTCCTCCTGATAAAGAATTATTTAATTCACGATCAATATATTCTTTAGCACATAAGCCTACTTTGGATAAAATATCACAGGCATCTTTTTTGGAAACTTCTTTTCCAGTAGCTATTTTAAGCAAATCATATACTGTAATTCCTTTAAAAGTTACTGGTTGTTGAAAGGCAAATCCTATTCCTAATTTGGCACGTTCATTAACACTTAACTTGGT
>CALVQO010000047.1 GCA_944358145.1 uncultured Bacilli bacterium
GTTGATAAGTTATATCTAATCTGTCAAAGGCCGCATAAGCTATATGACTACTTGGTTGACTACTCCATGATGATCCACTTGCCATTTCCCGATCATTACAAAATCCCGGTGTACTTACGATCATGTTATCATATGCTTGCAAGTTATTACTATACCATGTATCTAGTACTCCTTTTATTGTGCTTTCTGTTCCAGTATTTGTATTACTTGGTCGTTGACTTCCCTCTGTATACCTGAATCCAACATATTCACTTCGATTAGTTAAACTATTATATACACTTTCTTGGATTTGAGTATATTTTGTATTTCCATCATTATACCCATTAGCAAGTACTGTCTCTTTTCCGGCACTATCTACTGTCGATTTTTCTCCACTATAGATAATTCTTATTGATCCATCCTCATTAATCCGAATGATTCGCCAATAAAATCCTCCAAATTCCAAATAATTATCATCCACATCTCCTCTAAAATAATACGTTGTTCCCTTACTTGTCGTTACTTCATATAAGCCTACCGTTTGTTCTCCACAATTACTTCCATTGTTGGTTCCATTAGTACAACTAGTTTTACTAAAGTTTGGTGTTCCTGTACCTTTTTTCGAATTAGCTATGATAGTATCTCCTGCTGTTAACTTTTCATTAAAATATAGTATACATTTTGTACCTTTGGTTGTATATGGGCTTATACTAAATGATTTTGTTTCGCTATCATAATTTAATGTTAAATTATCTATTGTATTTCCATCTTTATAAGTACATGTACTTCGAGAAGTATCTAATGTATAATTTTTAGAATTATCTAATTCTGTTGCTTCCTCTCCATTAATATATAAACCAACAATATTTAAATCAGCTAAACTGTAATTAATTGTACCACTTGCTATTGGTATATCTGCTGTTGTTCTATATTTTGCTCTTGTAAAATTAAGTATTACTGCACTGATCAGTAGTACTGCTATAACTCCTATAATAATATTCCTTTTAATATGCCCTCTTTTTAATACCTCAAATTCCATAACTTTTTTCCTTTCGTAAAGCTATACTTCATTTATTTATACAAGTGATTTATTGTATATAAATATTATACAAGTCTTCGCTTGTACAGTCAATACAAAATATGTCTTGTATGCAAAAATATTTATGAGGTGTAATGTAGATGAATATAAACCGGTTAAAAGAAATTAGAGAGGATCGAGACTTAAAACAAGATGAAGTTGCAAAAGCATTGGGCATAAAGCAGCAACAATATAGTGAATATGAAAGAGGAATAGTTTTAATATCGATAGAAAAATTGAATAAATTAGCAGATTTCTATGACACTTCTATTGATTATTTGGTTGGTAGGACTGATGAGCGAAAGCCTTATAAGAAAAGTATATTAAAGTAAAAGATGTTAGTAATTGTATGGTTACTAACATCTTTTAAAAGTTATCTTTTAATAGGAAATCAATTAAATTTAAATGGATAATTCCGTTTCTAGATAAATTTATTTTATCAAGCGATATTATATATTTTGGATAATTATCTTCTATTTTTTTTAATGCTTCAACTTCTCTTTTTATGGTACTTTCATTACCATTCATTTCATAGGTTACCTGTATATATTTTATCGTTCCATCTTTTTTAGCTATAAAATCAATTTCTCCATTTTTGGTTTTACCAATATATACTTCATAATCTCTATTAATTAATTCATTATAAACTATATTTTCTAAAACAATATAGCTTCTAAATTCAGGATTATTATTTTTTATTTGAGCAATTCCTAAGTCTGTTGCATAATATTTATTTAAAGTTTTTAATACATTTTTTCCAGCTATGTCATATCGATAAACTTTTTTTATAATTAACGCTTTGCATAAAGCATTGATATAATTATATAAAGTTTCATTTGATATTGTTTTGTTTTCATGAGAAAGATATTTAATGAGATTTTCAGCTGAGAATTCCCTACCTGATGTTTCTAGTAAATATTGGAGAATTATATCAAATAAACGTGTGTCTTTTAAATTTAGTCTTTTTACTACATCTCTTAAAATTATAGAATCATATACACTATGCAAATAGTTTTTTATGTCTGTTTCATTAGAAAATTCACATCGATTGGGAAGGCCACCCCATTTGGCATAATCCCAAAATGTTTCTAGGTTATACCCATCTTTTTTGGTTAGTAAAACATATTCTTTATAAGATAGTGGGTTAATATTAAATAGCACGTATCTCCCTGATAATACAGTGGATAATTCATCAGATAGCATTTTTGAGTTAGAGCCAGTTAAAAATATACTGATATTTTTTATTGATGCTCTAAGGGAATTCACAACTTTTTCAAATGATTCAACATTTTGAACCTCATCTAAAAATACATAATACATTTTATTATCTTTAATTTTAGATTTTACATAATTATTTAATTCTTTATAATTTAATAAATCTTCAAACTCTATAAATTCAAAGTTAATAAATATTATATGTTCATCATCAATATTATTTTTTTCTTTCAATTCATCGATTATTTGGTTTAAAATAACAGATTTTCCGCATCTACGAATACCTACTAAAATCTTAACTAAATCCGAATTATAAAATCCTCTTATTTTTGATAAATAATTTTCTCTTATAAGCATATATATCACCTTCTAATATATTATACACCTTTTTAATAGTTTTGTAAAGTTATTACAGTTAAACGTAATAACTTTATTTTTTCTGATATTTATTACTGTTTATCGTAATAATTCTTAGAAATTAAAAAACTAGTTAGTTACTAGTTTTCTTCTTTGTTTAATCCATATTTACGATTAAATTTTTCAATATTTCCAGTTTTCTTCACTTTTCCTTGTGCACCTGTATAGAATGGATGACATTCACTACAAATTTCAACTTGAATGTTTTCTTTTGTTGAATGAGTTTTAAATGATGCTCCACATGCACAAGTAATTGTTGCTTCTTTCATTTCTGGATGGATTCCTTTTTTCATTTTTAACCTCCCGCCATATCAAATTTTTTGACATAGTAAATTCATTTGTCTTAAGTATTATATCATATTTTGAAAACTTTACAACACTTTTTTGATTTCGTTATAAATAGACTTATGGCCTAAATAGTTAATATAATAACTTTCAGTACTTAAATAATATTTTTTGTTCATTAATATTTTGTTGATATCAATAAATAAAAAATTGTTGGTTAAAGCTATATCTCTCATGCTGGCATTTATTTTTTCTATGGTTAATACATCGTTTTTTCCCCATGTATATAGGCTAATTAAAATTACTTTATTTTGGTTTAATACTTTTATCATACTTAATAATTCTTCTAAATCATGTAAATATTCATTTTTTGTTTCTCTTGTTATTTTCGTGTTTGCTACTTCATCCATTCCTATTGCAATTGTTAGAATATCCGCTTCATTTATGGCTTGTTGTATTTCTATTTGTTCGTTCTTTATAGTTATTGATTTATTTTCTTTTATTTCATAAATTAGTTCTTTTATGGTTTTACCACTATTTGAAAATTCGTGAATATAATTTTTTAATTCATGTTTATTTATATAATCTTCTTTTATATAATCATTAAAACTTACTCCTTCTATTCCATATGGGGTCATTCCTAAAGATAAGCCATCTCCTAAAGATACGATCGTTATTTCATTGTTTTGAGTAAAAAAATAAATTATAACTGATAGAATTCCTCCTAATAAGGCTATGGCAATTATCTTTTTTTTCATGCTAATTCACCTCAAAAAAAATATAGTACACTATACTATATTTCTCTGATTTCTATTTTAGCACCAACATTTTTTAGCTTGATATCAATGTCTTCATATCCTCTTAGTATATGTTCAACATCATTTATTATAGTTGTTCCTGTTGCAGTTAAGCCTGCTAGAACTAAAGAAGCTCCTCCTCGAAGATCAGTTGCTACTACTTCACAGCCATGTAACTTACTAGGTCCAATTGTCATGGAACTCATGCCTTTAACTGTAATATTCGCTCCCATTTTGTTTAAAGAAGGTACATGACCCATTCTATTTTCCCAAATTGTTTCTTCAAATAAAGATGTTCCATTTGCTTGGGTAAGTAGAACAGCCATTGGTTGACCAATATCAGTTGGGAAGCCTGGATAAACAAGAGTTTTAATATTCGTTGGTTTTAAATTATCTACTTTACTGATAACAATATTATCTTTGTTGATCGTTATATCTGATGCCATATCTTTTAATTTGCTGGTTAAAGCTTCTAAGTGTTTTGGAATAATATTTTTAATACATAGGTTTTTGCCTACTAATGCGCCTAAAATAATATAGGTTCCAGCTTCAATTCGATCTGGTATTACAGTGATTTTTCCTCCATGAAGTTTTTCTACTCCATAAATGGTAATATCATCAGTACCAGCACCTTCAATTTTGGCACCCATGCTAATTAGGTAATCCGCTATATTTTCGATTTCAGCTTCTTTAGCAGCATTGTGAATTACAGTTTTTCCTTCTGCTAAAACACTTGCAAACATTAAATTTATTGTTGCGCCTACACTTTGAAATCTTAAATAAATGTCTGTTCCCCTTAGTTTATCTGCTTTTAATATATATTTATTTCCTTCAGTTTTTACTTCTGCTCCTAATGCTTTAAAACCTTCAATATGAATATCTATTGGTCTTGCTCCGATGTTACATCCTCCTGGTATGTATATTTCGACATATTTTTCTTTTCCAAGTAAAGCACCCATAAAATAGTAAGATGCTCTTAGTTTTCTAGAATGTTCTTCGTCAATAACTGTATTTTTTAAATTTGTTGTATCAATTTCTAAATGATCTTTATCTAATGTAACATCACAATTTAAAATCTCTAAAATATCAATTAAGGCATCACGATCAGATATATTTGGAACATTATCAAGAATAGATTTACCATCTGCTAAAATAGATGCCGGTATTAGTGCTACAGCACTATTTTTGGCACCACCAATTAAAATCTCACCTGTTAACGTTTTGTTTCCCTCAATTATCATTTGTTTCATTTAACACACCCTCACTTTAGAAAAAGATTAGTATAAGTAGGTTCTTATACTATTTTTTATGATTAATATTTATTTTGGTGCATATTAAATATATTTAATATTCCCCCATAATTAATATATCGGGTTATTTTTACTTTGTCAAATCTTTTTTCTTTTTTTGTGTATAGTTTGAATAAAAAATGTAAATCAACGCTTAATTAGGTTAGGTGATTGATTTTGAAAAAGATAATTATTTTGTTATTTGTTATTAGTACTGCTGTTTTATTTACTAAACAAGAAGAAGATATTATTATTCCTAATGATGCGATTCGTTTTCGGGTAATTGCTAATAGTAATAGCACTGAAGATCAAATGGAAAAAATGAAAATTAAAGAAACTGTTGAAAAAGAAGTTTATGAATTAATTAATGGTGCTTCTAACGCTAAAGAAGTAAGAAATATTATTGAGGATAATTTAAGCACTATAGAAGATATTGTTGATGATTATCAAGTTCCTTATTCTATTCATTATGGTGATAATTATTTTCCTGCTAAAACTTATAAAGGCGTTTTATACCCTTCAGGGAATTATGAATCTTTAGTTATTACTTTGGGTGAAGGTGTAGGTAATAATTTCTGGTGTGTTTTATTTCCACCATTATGTTTACTTGAAAATACAGAAGAAGATATTAGTGATATTGATTATCAACTTTATGTGAAGAAATTGCTTAGTGGGTTCTAAAAATAGGACTTCCTAATATGATTTGTTAGGAGGTTTTTTATTTGAAAGAAATATTTAGTATTATTTTAATTGGTATTGCTCTTTCGATGGATACTTTTTCTCTATCTTTGGGTGTTGGTATGTTTTCTATTTCAAATAAAAAAGCTCTAAGGCTCGCTTTAATTGTGGGAGTTATGCACTTTATTATGCCTTTCTTAGGTATGATACTTGGGGATAAGTTGATAAGGATATTTGAGATAAAATATGATATTTTATTAGGTTTTATTTTGATTATTATTGCTTTACAAATGATTGTTGATATTATTAGACATGAAGAAGAAAAGTTTAATTTATCTTTACTTGGGATGTTTATGTTTGCTTTTGGGGTTAGTTTGGATAGTTTTTCTTTAGGTCTAGGGCTTAAAGCAATTACTTCTAATATTTATCTAGCTATGAGTGTATTTGCAATTTGTAGTGCTTTATTTACTTATTTTGGAATAATAGTTGGTAGATTTGCTAATAAAATTTTGGGGATATATGCTAATATTTTGGGGGCTATTATTTTGTTTGTTCTTGGGTTTATGCATTTAATTTAAATTTAATTTTTTTTAATTTTTCAATTATTATTGCTAATAAAAATGTAGTAAAACATACAATAATATAAAGGATTAGATGATTATTTACAATATATTTATCTAAATTAATTAGACCACTTATAAATCTTATTCCTACTATAACTAATGGATGTAAGATATAAATTTCTGTAGATATATTTCTTAATAATTTATTGTTTCCTTTAAAATTAGTAATTAGATAATTGAAGAGGAAATACATTAGGGGAATTAAAAATAAATACATACTGTCATGCCTTTGAAATTTATAATGATGTAAGATTAATCCTTCTAAAGTAAGAGAAAGAAAAAATAATATAATATAGATTATTCCATTTTTGTAGTCTTTATTTTTTTCCTTAATCCAATAACCTAAGTATAAGAATATAGGAACATAAAAGATGCCATTTCTTGTATAATCAAATATGTTAAAGAAAACATTATATATATTCCTTAACCATTCGTTCATTTCTACTAAACCATAATAACTATCTCCTAATAAGCCAAGAATATATAGAATAAATACAATTATAAGTGTTTTATTTTTTCCTTTTTTGATTAGAAAATACGTAAGCCATATTCCTAATATTAATGCAGGAAAATACCATAAATGATACATTGTTCCATTAAATAGAATATCTTTTATTATTGTTAACCAATTAAATTGTTGATTCATGTAAATATTGATTGGAATATAGATTAAGATGGATAATAAATATATTTTTAATATCTTTTTGGTGTAATTTTTTAATATATTAATATCTTTTAATGATTTATCTATAAGATAATAACCGGTGATCATTAAAAATATAGGAACAGCAATACGACAAAAAATTCTAGTAAAGAAAAAGTCAAAATTTGGATTTATTTGATCAAATGGTGATATGTGTATCGCTACAATTAAAAAAGATGCGATTAATCTAATACTATCCATGTTTAGTTTCTTTGTCATAATAACCATCCTCTTCTTTATTATAACATAAAAAGACTGAATTTTTATTTATTCAGTCCTTTATTTTAACTCAATTCGATTAAATAATATTTCTGGTTGGTTTAATGTTAAATTTTCTTCTAGTAAACCAAAACTTTGAATACTTTCATAACTTGTTTCTTTAGTGTTTAATTGTTTTAATATTTTAGATGAAGTATCTGGAATAAAAGGACTTAATAAAATTGCGCAAATACGAATAGATTCTAATAAATTGTATAATACTGTTGCTAGTCTTTCTTTTTTGGTTTCGTCTTTGGCTAATGTCCATGGTGTTGTTTCATCTATATATTTATTGCAACTTCTTAATACTTCCATAATTTCTTCTATTGCTTCATTTACTTTTAAGCTGTTCATTTTTTCTTCTACTTTGTCTTTTAGGGCTAAGATACTGGTGATTAGGGCTTGATCTATTTCTTCATTAACTTTGGGATTACTTGTTATGCCATCAAAGTATTTATGTTCCATAGAAATTGTTCTATTTACTAAGTTTCCTAAAGTATTGGCTAAATCACTATTGGTCCTTCCAATTAAAGCTTCTTCTGAAAAATTGCCATCACTGCCAAATGGTACTTCTCTTAGAGCATAATATCTTACGGCATCTACACCATAGGCATTGATGTATTCTCTTGGATCTTTATAATTACCTAGGCTTTTAGAAATTTTTCCACCATCTATTTTTAACCAACCATGGCCAAATACTTGTTTTGGTAAAGGTAAATTTAAAGCCATTAGCATACATGGCCAAATAATAACATGGAATCTTACAATTTCTTTTCCTACTAAATGAAGATCAGCTGGCCAATATTTTTTCATTAAAGTATCATCTTCAGGATATCCAAGTGATGTAATATAATTAGATAAAGCATCTATCCATACATAAACCACGTGTTTCGGATCAAAATCAACAGGAATTCCCCATGTAAAACTTGTTCTTGATACACATAAATCTTCTAAACCTGGTTTAATAAAATTATTTAACATCTCATTTTTACGTGATAATGGTAAAATAAAATCAGGATGTTCTTCATAAAATTGTACTAATCTATCTTGATATTTTGATAATTTAAAGAAATAAGCTTCTTCACTTACTAGTTTTACCTCTCTACCACAGTCTGGACATTTACCATCTACCGCTTGAGATTCAGTCCAAAATGATTCACAAGGAATGCAATATAATCCTTCATATGTTCCTTTATAAATGTCACCTTGTTCATATAATTTTTTGAATATTTTTTGTACTCTTCTTACATGATCTTCATCTGTTGTTCGAATAAAATAATCATAAGAAATATTAAGAGAGCTCCATAAATCTTTTGCATCTTCAATAATTTTATCCACGTATTCTTTTGGGGTTATTCCCGCTTCACGTGCTTTCTTTTCAATTTTTTCACCATGTTCATCTGTTCCTGTTTGAAAATATACATCATATCCAGTTAATCTTTTGTATCTAGCACAGGCATCAGCGATAATGGTTGTGTAACAGTGTCCAATATGAAAATTAGCACTTGGATAATAAATTGGGGTTGTTACATAATATTTTTCTTTCATTTTCTTTTCCTCCTTAAAATAAATAAAAAACCATAAACTAAGGACGAAAAAATTTCCGTGGTACCACCTTAATTCATGATTTTATTCATGCGCTTTACTCATTATAACGGTTGAGTGACCGTTTAAACTCCAGAGTCATCTTCCTTATTATTTAGTATTTATTTCCATCAGCCATAAACTTTCTTTAAGCATAAATAATAAGTACTCATTCCTTCAACATTTAAGATAGCATCATTATATTATATGCACTAATTAATTGTCAAGTTTAAATTAAATATCTAATTTTTGAGAAAATATACTGGCTACTAATTTTCCTATAATTAATTCATCTTTTAAAGG
>CALVQO010000048.1 GCA_944358145.1 uncultured Bacilli bacterium
TTTTAAAAGTTGGCTCTAGTTATCAGTATGAAATTAACGATGATAAAACCGTGTCATTTAGAACAACCAACATGGGATAATAAACCAAGTGGAACAGGATCATCAACATCACAGTATGGCTCTAATGACTGGAGTGATAGTGCAATACAGGTAGTATTAAACGAAGGAGCATATTGGAATCGAACAAGTGGAACATGTCCAAGTGATCAAAATGGAGCAACAACAAACTGTGATTTTAGCAATGCAGGTTTAACAAAACGTGCCAAGGCAATGATAGAGACAGTAACGTGGAAATTAGGAGGAAATAGTACCTATAATGATGTAACAGCAAGTATGTTTTATGAAAGAGAAAGAGGAACAACAGTATACACGGGAAGACCAACAGAATGGGTAGGAGAAGTAGGGTTAATGTATCCAAGTGATTATGGATATGCGACTAGTGGAGGAAGTACAACAGATAGGGCAACATGTTTAGCAACAGAGTTATATAACTGGATGTCCAGCACAGGTTTTAGTGATTGTTATAATAACGATTGGCTATTTAACGGTTCATTACAATGGACTCTTACTCCTAGATCTTCTAGCAGCGACTTTGTCTTTCGTGTGAGCTACATCGGTTATCTTAGTAGTGCCAATGCAAATAGCGACGATGGTATTCGTCCATCTATTTATCTAAAATCTAATATCGCTGTTACGAGTGGAGATGGGAGTGAAAATAATCCATATATCTTGACGACTTACAATAAGTAAAATAAAAAAAGTTCGACAAAACTTGACAAACAAAAACAAATTACAGTTGAATTTTCCTATTATTTAGTTTATAATTTTATTAGTAGTGCATAGGTATGGGTGCCTACTGCAGTAAAGAACATTAACTATCTTAAGTAGTACTGATAGTTAATGTTTTTTTATGAAAAAACACATATTACATGTGTCTATTCAATAAATGCTAAAACAAAATTAGTGAGTAAATAACTTAAAGCAAAACTAAGAGTCAATACTAGCAATTTAGCTTCTATTACTTTACCACTTTTCATTATTTTTTCCCAATGAACACCATTAAAGATAAAAATAGAAAGCAAAGTAAAGAAAACATACAAATAAATATCAATACCCATTAATGTTCTGCCTCATACATTCTAATCGCTTGTACTCTTTTCAAATGTCTTTCTTCACACGGAGATTTAGTAGTAATAAAAGTATCAATAATTTCTTTTACTAAATTAAAATCTGGCGTAACCTCACTACCCAAAGCAATAACATTAGCTCCATTATGATTCTTACCTTTAAAAGCATCATCAATACTTACAGCTCTAACACAACGAATACCTTTAACTTTATTCGCTGCAATACTCATACCAACACCAGAGCCACAAATTAAAATACCCAATGACCCCTTATTATCTCTAACCATTTCTCCCAATTTAAAAGCAAATTTAGGATAATCATCATAAGGACTATTTTCTAAGCCAATATCTTCTACATCTAATTCGTTTTCCTTCAAATACTTAATCACTTTTTCTTTTAATTCTACTCCTCTATGATCACAACCAATATATATTTTCAAAATATTATCACCCAACCTAATTCTAACAAAAAACAAAAGAAAAAGAAAGAAAATAGCTTCAAGTAGACTTAAACTTTACTTAAAAATTAAAATAATATATAATTAACATGGTGATTTTATGTTTACAGATACACATTGTCATATATACAAAGAGTATTATCAAGATATTGATGAAATAATAAATAATGCCAAAAATAATGGCATAACAAGACTAATCAACAATGGTTGTGATAATAAAAGCAATGAAGAAGTAATAGAGTTAATTCAAAAATATGATAATATGTATGGCACTTTAGGAATACACCCAGAAAGTGTAGATACTTACCATGAAGATGAAATTAAATTTATAGAAAGAAATTGTTCTAATCCAAAAGTTATTGCTATAGGAGAAATAGGCTTAGATTATCATTACACAAAAGAAAACAAAAAGGAGCAAAAAAAATTATTAGAGCAACAACTTTATCTAGCAGAAAAATATAACTTACCCGTAATCATTCATTCAAGAGAAGCAACAGAAGATACGATTAATATACTAAAAAACTTCAAAGTAAGAGGAGTAATCCATTCTTTCTCAGGATCATTAGAAACAGCTAAAATCTATATAAAAATGGGTTATTTATTAGGAATCAATGGTGTGATAACATTTAAGAACTCAAAATTAAAGGAAGTGATAAAAGAAATTCCTTTAGAAAACCTAATATTAGAAACAGATAGTCCATACTTAACACCCGAACCATTTCGAGGCAAAAGAAATGAACCTGCAAGAATACTAGAAATAGCTAAATTTATTAGTGAATTAAAAGGAATTAATCTAGAAGAGCTAGCAAGAATTACCAATGAAAATATCATGCGAATTTTTGACATTTAAAGTATTTTATGATATGATTAGTTTACCAATGAGGTGATTAAATTGTTGAGTAAAAGTAAATTTTACTTAAGTTATATAACCAAAGTAGGTATTATTTTAGTAGTTTTATTTGGAATTAATGCTTCATCATCTAAGATGGAAACATATAGCACCAATGAAAACATCAATAAAAGTATAGATTTATCTACAATGGCAATTTATATTAATAAAGAAGAAGAAGCTAAAGCCAATGAAGAAGCTTTACAAAAATATTTATGGGGCTCATTAGACAGTTATACTGGTGATTTAACAGGATATGGAGCAAATTGTGCAGCTTGTACAGGACGTCTTGCTTGTACAGGTCTAGATGTAAGAGATGGAACAAGTACTTACACAGATGATACATATGGTACAGTAAATATAGTTGCATCTTCATCTAACCTACCATGTGGTAGTATCATCCGATTCGAAAATTCAAGAATTAGTGAGGAACCAGTTATAGCTATCGTCCTAGATCGTGGTGTTTTAGGAAATGATATTGACTTATTAACACCAAGTGAAGAATATGCTTATAAATATGTAGGAAGAAGCACAATTACTTATGATGTATTAAGATTTGGATGGGAAAAATAACCCATCTTTCTTTAAATGAGGGATAATATGGAAATAAAAGCAAAAAAAAGTTTAGGACAAAACTTCTTGCAAGATGAAACAATACTAC
Organism: uncultured Bacilli bacterium; assembly: GCA_944358145.1. Lineage (GTDB taxonomy): Bacteria > Bacillota_I > Bacilli_A > RF39 > UBA660 > Caccenecus. The sequence goes on from CALVQO010000048.1 coordinate 3,136, forward strand.
AAAATATTGCTAACTCAGTATACACAAATACTTCTGATCTAATTATAGAAATTGGACCAGGAAAAGGAGCATTAACTAAGTATTTAAAGAAAAAAGGAAGTTTTTTAATTTGTTATGAATTAGATGAAAGATTAAAAGATTTACTAAAAAAATATGAAGATAATAAAACCAAAATTATCTTTAAAGATTTTTTAAAAGCAAATATTTTAGAAGATAGCAAAAATTTTAACTATGAAAATATTTATATTATCGCTAACATCCCCTACTACATAACAACTCCAATTATCAAACATATCATTAATTTAGAACAATTAAAAAGTATGACTCTTCTAGTTCAAGAAGAAGTAGCAAGGCGTATATGTGCCCTACCAGGAAGTAAATCTTATAGTTCTCTAACAGTTTATCTAAACTATTACTTTCAAATTAAATACTTATTTAAAGTGAGCAAATTTGCTTTTAATCCGGTTCCAAAAGTAGAAAGTGCAGTAATAAATTTTGAAAGAAAAAAAGAAAAGAGTAAGGTAAAAAGTGAAGAATTATTTTTTAAATTAATTAATGATTCTTTCAAAATGAAAAGAAAAACCTTAAAAAACAATTTAAAAAATTATAACTGGAACAAAATAAAAGAAGTTCTAGAAAAAAACAATTTAAATGAAAATGTACGAGCAGAAGAACTAAGCCTAGAAATATTTATAGAAATAGCAAATATACTAGCTTAGTTTTTTTACGTCTAAAAATAAATCTAAAACATATAATTAAGTGGTGAATCTAATGAAATTAAAAAGGGGAGATTTAGTTACAAGAAAAAGCTATAACCACGACACTGTATTTAAAATAACCAATATTAAAAATGAAATTTACTATTTAAAAGGTACAGAAGTAAGATTATATGCTGATAGTCCAGAAAGTGATTTAGTAAAATATCTAGAAAAAGATACTGTTGATTTAACAAATGAAATTAATACACCTGAAATACCTGAAGAAAGAAGCGAATATTTCTATTTACCAGCCAAAATATTACATATTGATGGAGATAAAGAATATTTAGAAAAATGTTTAAGATTTTATAAAAAAAAAGGCGTTTTAGCCATAGGAAGAAAAATAAACGAAGAACACATATATGAGGCCATATTACCACTTTTAAAAGAATATAAACCAGATATAGTCATCATTACTGGTCATGATGCCTATTACCGTAAAAAAGGCAGAATAGATGATTTAAAAAGCTATAAAAACTCAGCTAATTTCATTAAAGCCGTAAAAGTAGCAAGAAACTATGAGTTTTCTCATGAAAAATTAGTAATCATCGCAGGAGCATGTCAAAGTAATTATGAAGAACTAATTAAAGCTGGTGCCAATTTTGCTTCTAGCCCTGGAAGAATCAATATTCATGCTCTAGATCCTGCCATCATTGCCACCACCCTAGCATTAACTGAACGAAGTAAAGAAATCAATTTATTAAATTTACTAGATAAAACCAAATATGGTCATAATGGAATTGGCGGCTTAAAATGTAATGGTCTTATGTATGTAGGGTTCCCAAGATAAGGAGGATTTTTTGAATACCGAAAAAGTAAAAGAAGAAATCAAAAAAAATATAAATCGAACAGTAGTAATAAAAGTATATGGAATGCGTGGCAAAACAAGTGATTATCATGGTACAATTAATGCCATTTATCCCAACATTTTTACAATTATAGACAATGGATTTGAAAAAAGTTTTACTTATCGAGACATTATAACTGGTGATATTAAAATAAAATATATGTAAAACACTTGCAAGTTTTCGCATTTTGCTATAAAATATAGATAAGTTGTAAAACTTAGAAGGGAAGAGTATTTATGCAAATTACATCAGTAAATGTTCGAAAAATCGAAAAAGAAGGCTCAAGAATGAAAGGTATAGCATCAGTGCTATTAGATGATTCTTTTGCAGTTCATGACATCAGAATAATTGAAGGAGACAATGGTTTATTTATAGCCATGCCTAGTAGAAAAACGGCTACTGGTGGATATAGAGATATCGCTCATCCAATTAATCCAGATGTACGTAAAATGTTCGAAGATGCTATTTTAAAAGCATACAATGAAGCAGAATAAAACTTGGGAAACCAAGTTTTTTTCATATTTTGATCATCCAAATCATAAAGTTAAACAAAAGGAGATAATATATGGAAAATAAAGAGATTATAGAATTTGGTTCTCATGAATTAAAATTAATTGATCGAAGAGAAATATCTCTTACGGGAATTAAAAAAATTACTAGCTTTGACAGTGAAGAATTTTTATTAGAAAGTAACATGGGAGTAATATTAATCAAAGGAACAAACCTAGAAATAATGAAACTAGATACACATGATGGAAATGTAAAAATAAAAGGAAAAATAAATGGATTTAATTATTTAGACAACAAAGAAAAAGGAAAAGAAGAAAGTATCATTTCCAAACTATTTAAATAATGACAGCACAAATTCAATTAATCACATTAAGTATATCATACTTATATGGCTTTTTATTTTACTATTTATCAAAAATAAATTATTTGATTATCCAAAATAAAAAAAGATTTTATCAAAGTCTAATCACTATTTTATTTATGTATAATATAGTTCTAATATATATTATCATCATATTTAAAATAAATAATGGAATATTTCATCTCTATTTTATATTCATGATTGCTTTAGGCTTTTATACAAATTTAATATTAACAAAAAAAATGTTAAAAAATGTAAAATGTCGCTCATTTATTGAAAAAATATCAAATAAATGTTATACTATAAAAAATAGGGGTGATCAAAATAAAACACAAAGTAACCAAAAAAGAACGCCGTAGATTAACCATTTTTATTTTATCTTTTATTTTTATTATTGGCTTTACCTGCATCAATATTTTCCCTGACTGGCTAAAAATTATGAAAAACAAACAAGAAATCACAGTTTTACAAAGTTCATATGAAGAATTATTAGATACAGAAGAAGCACTAAAAGCAGAAGTACAAAAACTTCAAGATCCAGACTATGTAGAAAGATATGCTAAAGAAAAATTTTTATATACTAAAGATGATGAAATAATTATAAGAAAAACAGATACTGAATAAGCATCTGTTTTTTTAGCAAACAAACACCAATAAACTTTACCCAACATTACCTCTTATCACCATTTTATCCTAAAAATTTGTCAATATTCATTTTTTATGTTAATATATACTCATTAAAAAGGAGAAATTATGAAAAAATTAAAAAATTTAACATTAAAAAAAGAAATAAAAAAATTCAATAACTACATTTATATCTTTTTCATTTTCCTAGTTTTAGGAGCTTTATTCATTGCCATAGGAATTTATGATAATAGACAAACATCCTCTTCATATACCTATTTAAATGATATTATTGAAAACAAAAACAATGAAATAAATGCTAATGCTTATTTAGAAGTAGCTCAAGCACCATATTCTATTGCTAAATATGAAGATGATGAAAACAATGCATTTTACATTGTTTATGACGGTAGATACTTTTACATTGCTTATATCAGTGATGAATTATATGAAAAGTTAAATGTAGAAGGTCTAGAAGAAGAACCACTAACCATTTATGGTACAACTACAGCAACACCAGAAGCTTTAAGACAAATAGCTTTAGAAGCTTACAATGAAGGCTTAGATGAAGATAAACAAATTGAAATGGATGACTTTAATAATTATTTTGGTGAAGTATATTTAAATAATGTAACTTTAAAAAAGGTAAATTATGCTTTTTATATTATCAGTATAATTCCATTTATTATATCATTAATATTTCTAGCTCTTTTCTTAATTAAAAAAAGACAAATAATAAAGGCAATAAATCAATTAACAGAAAAAGAAATAGAAAAGCTAGAAAAAGAAGTTGATAAAGATACTACAATATTTAATAAAGAAAATCATTTAATATTAACAGATAATTACATCATAAGCTTTAAACATGGATTACTATTAATAAAATACAGTGATCTAATATGGGTATATGAAAAAAGCATAAAACAATACGGTATTACTACAGCCAAAAAGGTATTTATTATGAATAAAAAAGATAAAACTTTTGATATATTAAATACTAATGGTGAAAAGAAATCTAATAGTATAATTAAAGAAGTAATTACTACAATTAGTAATAAAAATGATAAAGTATTAGTAGGTTTCAATAAAAAAAATGAAGAAGAAATAAATGAAATTTTAAAGAATAGCTAAGGCTATTTTTTTATATAATTTAATATGAAAACAAAATTTAAAATATTAGTATTAATTATTTTATTACTATCAGCATTATTCATCAACACCAAAGTAAATGCTCTATTACCATTAAGTGGTAAAATCATAGTTATTGATCCAGGTCACGGTGGAAAAGATCCAGGAACAATTAGTGATACAACCTATGAAAAAGACATTAACTTAGCCATAAGTAAAGCATTAGAAATAGAACTATCCAAATCAGGTGCTACGGTAATCATGACTAGAGATAGCGACTATGATTTATCAGAACCAAATGCAAGATGGCGCAAAAAAAGTGATTTTGATAATCGTATAGAATTAATTAATAATAGTAAGGCAAATCTATATTTATCTATTCACTTAAATTATTTAACAAACAGTAGCTATTATGGTCCACAAGTATTTTATCCCAATGAAAATACAAAAGAATTAGCAACGACAATAAAAGAAACACTAAATACTAATTTAAATACAGATAGAGTGATTAAACCCATACCAAATAAAACTTATATGTATGACAAATTAACTATTCCCGGCGTTTTAATTGAATGTGGATTTCTTTCTAATCAAGAAGAAAAAAACAAATTAATTACTGAAGAATACCAACAAAAAATAGCATCTCTAATTAAAGATGCTATCATTGAATATTTCAATTAACAAAATATTTCATGGTAACTTTACGATTTTCATTAACACCTGTTCCATAACCCAAATTACCAATTTCTTTAATCACTTTTTTCAGTATTTTTTCATCTTTATCTAAAGACTCATCAACTAATTGAATAATTTTACCTGCTTTAACAATAGCAACATCATACAAATCATAAAATGAATAATGATAACTAATTTTCTTATCTACTGGATAAAACCATTTTTGATGTTCTAAATTTAAAACAGAATAATCCAATTTAGGAACATAATAACAAAAATTACTCAATTTAATTGAAGGAACAACATGAAGATGATCTAAAAGCAAATAAAATTTCTTTTTTATCCCAAATCTAGACTGCATACCATGTTTAAAAATAAAGCGATAATTCCGATATCCTTTAAAATAAATCCTACTACCATGTTGAATACCAAAAGTATCAAAATAAACCTGATCAATAATAGAATAAATTGAAGAACTAAACTTTAATTTAGGAAAAACTTCTTTCCCAATACGGTTTTTATAAATACTCTTATGATATCGCTCCTTACATAAAATAGCATCAATCATTAACTCCAAATAATCATGTTTTCCCCGATAATGGTTGGTCTTTTTATTCTTCTTTTCATACTTACCACCATAATAATAAATAAAAGGATGAACCGTACTATCTAATACATAATGACAAATAGAGCCATATAAATAAGATAGTAATTCCCGATTATGTGTTTCCTTATGATCTTTTAAATAACGAATAATATTTTGAAAATATAAATTAGCATGATTTTGATGAGCAAAAGATCCAAGTTTTGGTTGATAAAAAAATAATACATCAAAACTCTTACCAAACAAATCAAAAATTTTAGGATCTATCTTATCTTGAATATTAGAATCCAATGACTGATAAACATCTTTAGTAAATAAATGATGTGTATATGTAGCTGGCATAATTATCTCCCCTAAAATAATT
>CALVQO010000049.1 GCA_944358145.1 uncultured Bacilli bacterium
TATAAATTCACTTCATCTTCAGTTTTACAATCTTCTATTAAAGCATAGCATAAAGCAGACAATACTGCAGTTGCTGATTTTTCCCAATACATATCTTTGGATGAAAGATTTTTACATAATGACTTAGAAAGGTTTTCTATTATATCACCAGCAAGATCAATATTATTATCATGATAATATTTGTACGAAAGGTGTAAAGGGTTCCAACCATCGCTAGATAATGCATCTCTTAAATTAACAATATGAATTTTATATCCTAACTTTTTTAATAATTCAGCAGAAATAGAATACAGTTCGCCTTTGACATCATTGATAATCATTGATTCACCTGCATAAGCAAGATTAAAAATCAAAGGCATTATTTCACAAATTGTTTTACCTGATCCAGTAGAGCCAATAATTAGAGTGTGATCAAAAGAATCATCATAATAATATTTACCATCAAGCTTGGTTACAGGAATTCCACCATTTTTTAATTGTTCACCGATATTCCAAACTTTAAAATTTTTCTTTATTTCTTTTGGAGTCATAAATCTAGAACTACCATATTCATAAGAACCATCTTCTTCGGGGAATTTCTTTTTACTATTTAATTTTAAATTAAAGTTACGGTCATATTTTAAAATTCCTAAAAACATTAATATTGATAAAAGCAAAGTTCCAAAGAGTAACCCAATATTTGTTAAAGAAAGAAAAGTTTTAATAAAATTAAAATTCCATGACAATTCAATATTATGAGTTATTATCCATACAAGATTATAACATATATTTGCAGATAATATAAAACCGAGTATAGCAATAAAAATATACTTAAGATTTTTTTTCAATCTATTTATATTTTAATTCCACCATAATTTATATAGATAATATTATTTAAACTATTTTTATCATTTAGTAGTTCGTTTAAAGTTATATCTTTGTTATATAATGAAATAATATCACCTCGGATATCAAAACGCGGATAACTAGTAGAAACTACCATTTCATCATTTTTAATTTTTAATTTATCGTAATTATCTAAATTATTTTCTAATTTTTTTAACAAACTTTCATTAACAAGATATCGCATATATGCTTGAGCTTTTTGCATATCCTTTTTACCAAAACAATAAAACTTTGGAAAATCATTTTGATTATCGTTGAACTTTAAAAATAAGCAATGCTCTTTATCAGTAGCTACTGCCTGTATTTTTAAGTCACTAAGTGTCTTCACAGAATAACTAGCTAAAAACTCTTGAAGTGAAAATCTTTCAATATTGATTTTATGATCTAATGTTTCTTTACTAAAATTAATATGATGATTTGCCAACAAATACTCTTGTACATAATTAATTACTTTTTTCTTAGCATCCATACTATTTTTACCTAAAATAATATCATTTTTTGATCCTCTAGTTATATCTACAACAATCATTTATTTTTTTACCTCCAATTCATATTCCATATTTTCTAATATTTCTTTTTCTTCACGATCCATTTCATAATAAAGAAAATTAATTGCTTGATTTATAAATCTTTTATAATTTAATTCTTGATAAAAATTTTTCTTTTTAAATTTATTATATTTATCTGAGTTATATCCAAGTTTTTTTAAAGCATCATATAATTCCTTAGTACTCATTGCTGTGTGAGAAGATTTAACAGAAGAAATCAAAGCGTTTGCATCATACAAATATCCGGAATTCCTTATCCATTTTTCAAAAACCTTTTTAGTTTGATTATCATTAAGATTTGCGAGTACACAAATTTTATAAAGTTCTTTAGCTATTTTAATTCTTGTTTCATCTTTAGCGTAATCTTTTCTGCTTTTAAAATTAAGTTCAACAATGTGTTTATTTAAAAATTTACTTTCACGTTCCATAAAATCAGTAGCTTGATATCTTTTATAATTTGCTAATATTTCATTTCCAATTTTAGAATAAAGCCGTCTTTTTTGTTCTTCATAATATTTTCTTTTTTGATTATCAGCAGTCATTCCATATAGGGAGTTAAGTTCTTTTTGATGTTCATCTAACATTCTTAAATATTTAGTATAGTCATATTTGACCGAGTCATGTAGAAGAATAAACTCTATTATTTTATCCAAATCACTTCTAAGAGAGTCCATATTATGCGAATTATATTGTAGTCTACCTGTAGCTGGTAATTTGGAATATAAATCTAAAAGCATTTTATTTAAGTCACTTCGATACTTATCGCTAAATAATCTTTGCTTTTTAATTTTATTTAATTCCTTTAATGATACAGTACCAGTAATATTAGTAAATGTTTGATCTCGCAGTTCGTAAAACTTTTGATAGTCTACCAAATAATTTCCAACATTACTTCTAAAGTTTTTATAACATGTTTTAGAAATGGTCGGATTAGTCTTTGTAACTTTGTTTTCATAAATACAAAAATGAATATGAGGGTGATTTGTATCTCTATGTAATGCACAATACCAAGTTACATTATTAAGATTTAAACCCATATCCAAAATTAAAGAAGTAATCACTTTATTTGACAGACTATAATAATCAGCTTTTGTTATCAGTCCATGATTAATAGCAAAATCGGGTGGAAAAGATATGAAACCTCGCCAAAAGAAACCTGCCGAGTTATCTTCTAATTTAGCGATAGCATCTTTCTTTAAAACATCACCATTTCGAGTCCATAAATAGGTTTCATAACTTTCGTTCAAATAAGTTTCTTTATCCGAAAAGAGAGCATAATCTTTTAAAAGGTTATATTCATCAATACTCGATGAATCAGCTTTTTGTTTTTTACTAGCATAATCTAACCATGACTTAATTCCTAATTTTTTGTTTTTACATTTCTTATAATTAATTTGAAAGATAATATCACTTTTACTCATCTTCTAATTCCTTTTTGTTTTTAACCATTTTTCTAATATCTTTTAAAACAAGTTCTTTTGCTTTTTCTGTAATAGCATGATCAATAATAGATACACTAAGTTCTTCTTTGTTATTTGGAACTTTTAAATGTTGCATAAAAATATCTTGTTGTTTTAATAGCCATCTACTATTAAATTCGATTCGATTAAGAATTACAATAAGTTGTTTAAAATACGCTTCAAAAGAACTTTTGAAAGCTAAATCAAACAAATTAAAAAACTGGGACTGGCTATCACTTAATTTATTTAAGTTCATTTTTTCCATGACTGCCGTGTACACAAATTCCGATGCAGTCATGTCATTTTTTTGAGCCTGTACTAGAATTTCTTGCTTTTCATCTTTTGTTGCACGAAAAGTAATTCTTTCATCTTTATTTACTTCAATTCCTCACTTAAAATTAAATGAAGATGATTAAGTACAAATTCCTTAACTGATTTATCAATAAAATCTTGCTGAGTCATATTTAATTTACTTAATACCTTTTTAAAAGCATCATTTAAATTAGCATCAATTTTCCCTTTTATAATTATATCGTTATTCATAGCATCCTCCTTATATTTTTAAATTTAATTCATTTCTAACTTCTTCTAAATCAAACTCATCTATAATTTTATAATTTTTAATTTTACCACCACTTTGTAAATCTACAAGTCTATCAATTATATCCTCTCGTACTTTAAGATCGCATTGATTTAAGAAATAGCCGAACGTGGTAATTACAGGGTTCATTGTATATCCATCAAAAGCATAAAATTTTAAATCAGTTAGACCATTTTTATTGTTATAATCAACTATAAAGTCAGGTATATCTTTATACCTAATCACAACTTCATTTATACCATCATCAGCATATACAAGCCTATCATTTTTTAATAATTCTTTTATTTCTTCTTTACTATAAAAATTAAAATCATCCATATATAACTTCCTCCATATTTCATTAGAATGTACCAAATCACGTTCCTTTTTAAAGCAGGATAAGTGTGGCTGACATTACAACTCCCCAGTGGGGAGTTAGCCCTAAAATAAAGGGATTGTAAATAATTAATTTGTCAGACAAAAATATAATTGTCAGACTTTTGTTATACATAAAAAAGAAAGAATTAATACCTAAATCATTAGTTTGTCAGTCATTTGTATTAACAAAAGCATTAAATTTTAGCTATAAAAATGGAAGAAATGTACATTAATACATTCTATTTTTTACAATCCATTAATTACATTAATTGGATTAACAAGATTTTTTTGATTGAAACTTAAGTCAGGTGACATTAAAACAAAATGTAAATGTACACCCGTACTTCGACCACTAGAACCAATAACACCGATTTTTTGTTTAGAAACAACTTCATCATTAACTGATACAACAATAGAATTATCAAGCATGTGTCCATAAGCAGAATAATATATTAAGCCATCAAAATCATGTTTTATGTAAACATAATTACCTAAGCCATCTTCATCATACCCAACTTCTACTACTGTACCATTTGCAGAAGCCACAATATTAGATCCTTCTGGTGCATCTAAATCTATCCCTGAATGAAAGCTTGTCTCACCAGTAATGGGATCAACACGTTCTCCAAATTCTGAAGCAACAGTTGGATTAATACCATATTCAAATGGCATAACAAAAAATACCCCTGCCATAGTAGAAGTATCTCCTGAAGATGAATCAGAAACAACTAATACTAACATAAGAATTAAACATAAAGTAGGTATTAAAGGTAAAAATATATACATTAAAATTTGCTTTTCATTGCTAATCAGCGACCACCTGCATTACCAAATAAAGCATTTTCTTCTTCTCGCAAAAAAATTTGTACTGGCATTCTTGTATCTTGACCAATTACAAATAGTGCTTGTCCTTTACCAGCAGTTGTTAAAAATTGCGTTTCTGATTCACTTAAATTCATCATTTTTTTAACAGATTCGATTTCTCGCTGTCCCTGAGCCATAATAATAAGATATGTACTATTATCTATAATAACTTGACCATATCGCTCCAATCCATCAGCAGTATAATCAATAAAATTTTGACTAATTGTCCATACTGCTGAATTATATTTTCTACATCTTTTAGTACATCTTTTTAAAAAGTCAGCACCATCAGGATTAGATGGGTCAATGAGTAAATGTGATTCATCACAAACAAGAATAACTTGCTCATCACGGTTACGACTTATTTCATTCCAACACCAAGACAGTATATTAAAAAATTGAGTACGAAGAATAGTATTATCGCTATCTACTAAACTATGAATATCTAAAACAATAAAATCAGTATTTTTATCTACATTAATGGTAGATGTACCATTAAATAATTTAGCATCAGCACCAAAGGTTGCTCGTTTAAGCATAGAACTTATTTTTTCTAATGATTCAATTACATTACGTGAGTCCTTTTCTTTTTTTGCGATATTTAATTTATCTACAATTTTATTATAAAGATCTTCAATAATAGGATAATCTTCGCTTTTAAAGTTGGATAAGTCAGTATCAAAATCTATTCCTTTGTCTTTATAAACTTCTATTAATACTTCTTCAATTTTTGTGAGTTCATAAGCTGATAAATCTTGAAGATAATATTTAATAAATGTTCTAAATGTTTGAAAATGTCTTGATAAATCATTAGACTTATTTTCGTGAGTATCATTATCTATCTCATCTGCACCATGTCTAACTTCTAATGGATTTATAATACCTGCTATACCTGTACCTGCATCAATCCAAGCTCCACCAAGATTATTACATAAATCTCGATATTCTCTTTCAGGATCAATGATTATGATTTTAGATCCTCTTGCCCAAGCACCCCTAACCAATTTTTTTATTAAAGTAGATTTTCCACTACCCGACTTACCCACTATAACAGCATTGCTATTATTTCTTTTAGAAGTTCGTTTCCACATATCAAAGAAAAGCAAACTCCCGAGAGCATCATTACCTAGCATAATAGCATCGCCATCATCTTGTAAGCATTGAAAAATAAACGGAAAAGAACTAGCAATAGTCATCATTGGGACAGGAAGTCCAAATTGTTTTTCTAATTCTGTGTACATAGTGGGCAAGCACATTTTTAAAGATCGTTCTTGTTCAAACATTAAATCAGCACCACCGAGTCCATATGCTGACAAAGTAGATTTAAGCTCTTTCTTAGTTTTTTCTAATTGTTCTTTAGTTTCTCCATAACATAAAAAATTGACCGTAAGCAAAGAAAACTTTTCATGCTCTCGGTCAATTCTATTGACCAATTCAACATAATCTTGCATTTGATTATTTAAAATAATCTGATCATTATAATCGCCAACATTAATCATTTTGGATTTAACTTCAGACATACTTTTTTTTAAATTAGCGGAAATCTCTTGAGTGTTCATAGGAGTAATTGTAATTGTCATTCGTGTATGATCAACATTTGCAACTGCACCTAACCACCCGATACCTACTAATGAAGGATAAGTTCTTAATGTAACAACACTAATATAAGAATCACCTAATAATATATCTCTTTCATTAATTTTAAGCCCTGTGGGTGCAATTCGTTCCTTAAAGGTAATGTTGATACCTGTAGCAGATTTTTTAAAAGGTTCAACAGAATTAATGGGATTTAATATTACATATAATAATTCTCTCCATTCTTCACTAGTAACCATATCAGCTGATAAACCAATAGAAGTAAACTCTTGTATTAAATCATTAAGTTTTTGCTTAAGAAGTTTTTCGTTATCATTAGTTTCTTCAATAATTAAATAAAACTCCCGATTAACAACTGATCTTTGATTATTTAAAAACTTAATATAATCATAATCTTCTTCTAATAATTTTTGCTTATTCTTATTTTTTTCAGCTTTAATTTTTGCACCAAGAGTATTTAAATTATTTTCCAAATCTATTGGTTTATCAATACTAAATATTTTTATCGGATAATCAATAGAATTTAATACCTTTTTTAATTGACTAACTTTTAATTTTTGCTCTTCATCAAAAAGAAGTGAAAGATTAATTGAACCAATTTTTAATCCTCCTACTATATGATTATTATCTAAAAAAATAAAATTATTCCACACATCTTTGAAAGGAATAAAATCTAAAAGAGTTTTTGGAACTTTTTTTAATTTTACTTCTTTGCCTGTAAATTTTTTTATATTAACTTTCTTTATTAATGAATCCCTCCATTTTTTTAATTCCATTAATTTGATAAATGTAATTATTCATACCAGCATTGTCAAAGTGTCGTAATATCCCCACATTAAATGAAGCAATTAATATCTCTTTAGAGTCATAATAAGTAATACCACAAATTTCTTTTATAATACGTTTCTTTTTTAATTCTTTCAATAAACCATTTCTTTTAACATCAGAATTTAGAAATGCTTTACCTTGATCAAGATATAATTCTTTTATATTTAATGTAATTTCATATTCGCAATTTTTATTAGAACAAGTTAAACATAGGCGGTCATTATCATATGTCTTAACATTAAGCCGATAATAATTTCCTTTAACTTTTATTTTTCTTTTTTTATCTATACATATATTCCTCCCTACAAAACAAATTTTATAAATAACTGTAATATTATCAATATATTTCTATCTAAATTTAGCCTTAACTAAAACCAATTTTTATATAAATTTTAATAACTTCTTTTTTTTATCATTTCAAAATAATCATATATTTTTTGATAATAATTAGCTTTAATTGCCATATCACATATTTTTAAATCATCTAAAGTCAATATAACATGAAATTCAGGATAAACATAATCAAATAATTGTTGTAAATCTTCCAAACTAATTGGTTTTTGATGATGATAATAATCAACAACATTTTTAATAAAATCTTTCTTTTCAGATGCTTTATCACTTTTTTCATCTGATGAATCAAAAATTTCTATCAATATAATTAAAAAGGCAAATAAAATAGCTACTACAATCAAACACATTTTTAAATTCCTCCTTTAAATTGGTAAATTATGCTGAAAATCTATACCATATTTTTCTAACGTATTAAAAGTCTCATCGATTACATATTTTGCAATTGCATCATCAGATAATGCATTAAAAATATAATCAGTAATATACTCTCTACTTAACTCAACATTATTTTTAGATTCTTCAACAAATTCTCTTGCATAATTTTCAGCCATACGTTTTATAGTTTTATTTTCTTTATAGCTTACATATCTATGATCCCAATCCTCAAGATCAAAGCTTGCGTATTCATAATAATTTTCTGCTTCTTCAATGGCTTTTTCGCGACTGTTTGTTTCTACCGGAATAGTTTTATCCATTCGTACATTAATATCAATATATTTAATATAAATTCCTCCTTATAAAAAAAAAGATCAATCCAAATTGATCTAATATTTTAATTGTTTAATTATAAAACTTTAAAGATTATGAATAATAATAATTAGACATTTTCTTTTAGTTTCCAATATATTCACAAGTATAGTCTTCTAAAGAACATCTTGTTGTAACAGATTCATCTCCAAAATAAATGTAGTCAAGATTAATATCTTTAAATTTCCCAAAGGGATAATAATGATTTGGCAAATTATAATCATCCAAATTAGGGTAAGAAAAAGTCAATTCTTCTTTTATAAATTCTGCACCATTTAAAGTATACTTGGTAACCATTGCTGATGAACCATTTCCTATCATATATAGTTCATTATCAAATATGATATTTAATTCACGACTATGTGATTCTTCATAAGGATTATATTCTATCTGATCTAGTAAAATATAGTCATCCTCTCCAATTTGATAGAATAATCCTCTTAAATGCGATTCGTAATTTTCAGGCGTAGTATCTGCTATCGCATAAGTTCTTTTAATACGTTCATCATCTAAGCATTCATAGTATTGAACTTCTTTATCTTTCAAATCATAATGTTCATAATCAGCATAAAGTTCTTTTTCACCACATCCAGTTAAAAATAACATTATTGTACACATAAATATTAATTTTTTCATTAGATTTCACCATCCAATTTAATAAAAATTATTTCTTAAAGATATTATAGCATACGGCAGACAATGTCCGCAACCTAACATAATTTAATTCCTATTAAATTAAAAAGCAAACCCCTTGAAATAGTTT
>CALVQO010000050.1 GCA_944358145.1 uncultured Bacilli bacterium
TTTGTGAGGGGCAATGAGACAAGCACTCACTAAGAAAAGAAAGGAAGGTGTAGTCGAGACTTGTCTACTCGACGAATTTTAATGGAATATAGACGTTTTAATCAAACTATTATAGTTAGAATGGATAAAGGGGAAGAAATACTTGCTAATATTAAAAATGTTGCTTTAGCTGAGGGGATTAAACTTGCTCAAGTTAGTGCTTTAGGAGCAACCAATGATTTTACGGTTGGTGTATATAAAGTTGATGAGAAGAAGTATTATAAAAATCATTTTGTTGGTGATTATGAAATTGTTTCTTTAACGGGAACTATAAATACAATGAATCATGACTTTTATACACATATTCACATGAGTGCTGGGAATGAATCAGGTGAAGTTTTTGGTGGACATTTGAATGAAGCATGGGTAAGTGCTACATGTGAAATGGTAATTACTGTTATTGATGGAGAAGTTGAACGGTTTTTAGATGATGAAACAGGCTTAAATTTGTTTTTGTTTTAAAAGAGATAAGTTCTCTTTCTTTTACTATGGAGAGTGTTTGTAAATGGAGTTAACTAATTGGGAAAGAAAATGTATGGGTTTAAACTTAGTTCAAGAGCATTGGATAAGAAAGAATTTTAGTGAATATTATTGGATTTATATTGATGGAAATCATTTGGTAAAAAGAGTTTCATCAGATGAAGATCATTATTATGAAAGTGATGTATTTTATTCTTTAAGTGAGAATTATGATTTTATTATGCCAAAGACAAATCGAGGAAAACCTAGAAAACTTACAGAATCCGTAGTTAAGAATTTAAGTAATGGTGTATATTTGTTTTGGGGTAATGGGGATGTTGTTATAGGTAATGGGAATAGTGAGATTGCTTATTATCAGGCTTATTTAACTGGTGAAAAAATTTCTAATTTAAATGATTTTCAATTATGGATTAAGGACTGGGTTAAAAATACAACATTAGAAGAACAGATTAAAATAGATCAATTTAAATCTTCTTTTAAAAAACATCAAAATTATCAAGAAGGAGATTATTTTCGGGTTCCTATTGGTAGAGATTTATATGGTTATGGAAGGATTTTATTTGATATTAGAAAAAGGCAGAAACAGGGTTTTTATTACTGGAATATTGTTATGGGAAAACCGATTATTATTGAATTATTTCATCTTGTAACTAAAAGGGATGATGTGGCAATAGAGGAATTAAAACTTTTAAAAACTTTTCCTTCGCAATATATTTTAGATAATGTTATTTATTATGGTGAATATAAAATAATTGGACATGAAGAGTTATCTGAGTCTATTGCTTATCCTATTATGTATGGTAAAAGTATTAGTTGGGGAGAAAATAAAATATGTTTTCAATGTGGTTTAATTTATCTTGAAAAGCCATATGTAAAAGAACAGCTTATTGTTCCTAATCATTGTAAGTCTGGGGATATTCTTTGTAATTTTCTTAATAATGGTGTAGGGTTTCTGGTTTTAAATGATTTAATTACAATGAAAAAATGTATTGATCAGCATTCTAACCAGCCTTATTGGGATAAATATTGTAATCGCTTGGATTTAAGGAATCCTCGTTATCATAAAGAGTTAGTTCAAGTTTTAGAACAATTTGATTTGTTGGAATTGTTAGATTTATATCAAGATGTTTAATGGATATTTACATCTTTTTTTTCTTTTGTTATAATGAAATTAGAGGAGTGGAATGATGAAGAATTGGAAAATTTATGGAATTATTATTACTGTTATTTTAGTTTTAGTAATTGTTGGAATTTGTATTTATGCTTTTTTCTTTAGAGAAGTTTTTACAGAGGGAGAGGCTCAAGATATTGCTTTTGAATATGCTGGAGTTAATTCGGATAATATTACGATTTTGTCTATTCAAAAGGATAGAGAAGATAGAGAATATGAAATTAGATTTTATGATGATGTTTATGAGTATGAAGTTGATGTGAATTATAATAGTGGAAAAGTTATTAATTTTGAAAAAGATTTAAGAGATGATGCTGATTATCATGATAATAATCAAGTAACAATGAGTGAAGATGAAGCTAGGAATATTGCTTTACAAAGAGTTGGTAAAACTCAAGATGAAGTTACTTTTACAAGAGTACGTTTGGATAGAGAAAATAGTGTTACTGTTTATGATGTGTATTTTTATGATACAGAAAAAGAATATGAACTTAGTATTGATGTAGATACAAAAGAAATTATTAGTTATAAAGAAGATTATTTAAATAATCAAGGAAATAATACTAATCCTTCAGATCAATATATTGGTGTAGAAAAAGCTAAAGAAATCGTTTTAGAACATGCTGGGTTATCTAGTAGTGATGTTAATTTTAGTAAGGTTGAACTTGATGTTGATTATCATATAGCTACTTATGAAATTGAGTTTTATCATAATTATTATGAATATGATTATGAAATTAATGCTTTAACTGGTGAAGTACTTAAATATGAGAGAGGTAGATAATGAAAAAAGTCATTGTAAAACCTTCTAAGCCAATTGCTTTTGTTGGATTTGTTGGAGGGTTGGCTTTGAGTATTTTTGGGATTTTGTATGCTGTTCCTAATTTAGGAGTTTTTGGAATTGTATGGACTATTTTAGCGGTATTGATGACTCTTTATTATGCTATTAATTTATTTACTAAAAAGGGTATATCGTTGTGTAAGATGGAAGTGGATGAAAAGAAGACTAAAAAATAGTCTTTTTTTTAAAAATATTAAAAAATCATGATGGTTATCATGATTAAAGATAGTATATTTGGTGTTATTTAATTAATTGTTTTAATAGTCCTTGTTTTTCATTTAATGTGATAAAAGCACAGTTAATGGCATTTATATTCATGTTAATTAAGTCTTGATCGGTAAAATTAAATACATCAATTAAATCTTTATAAGTTTTAGTTAATGTAGTATTTGATACTGTTCTGTTATCTGTGTTAATTGTAATATTTAGTCCCATATTATATAATTTTTTTATGGGATGTTCTTTTAAATTATCATACATATTTGTATCTAAATTACTTTTTGGACATATTTCTAATGTTATATTTTTTTCTTTTATTAAATTTATCGTTTCTTCATCTTCTATAGCTCGTACTCCATGACCTATTCTTTTTGCACCTAAGTTTATTGCATTTTTTACGCTTTTTGCATTGTCAGCTTCTCCAGCATGAATCGTGAAAGGAATTCCTTCTTTTTTGGCTATATCAAATAATTCTTTATATTCCATAACAGGATATGCAGCTTCATTACCAGCTAAATCGATAGCTACAACACCATTATTTAAATATTTTTTGGCTAATTTGATTATTTTTAGATTATCTTCAAAAGAATCTCCACGCATCATACATAATATTAGATTCGTTTTAATCTTTACTTTTGATAATCCTTTTAATACGCTTTTAATTACTTCTTCTAAAGTTAATCCTTGCTCTAAATGTTTATTAGGAGCAAAACGTATTTCAGCATATATTACATCATCTTTTAAAAGATCTTCTGTTAATTCATAAGATACTCTTTCTAGATTTTCTTTTGTTTGCATAATTTTTAAAGGAATATCAAATTTATCTAGATATTCCTTTAATGATTTACTTTTTGTTTTTAGTGTTGATAAGTTTATTGCTTCTTCTAAACTGATGTTTAATAATTCACTAATTGTTGTTGGTCTAATACTTCCATCTAAATGTAAATGTAATTCTACTTTTTTCATATTTTATCTCTTTCATAAAAATTTTTTATTGATGTTAATATTCTTTTTATATTATCTTCAGTAAATGGCTTATTTAATACATCTAATATACCATAACTAAATGCTTTTTTTATGGTTTCTTCGGTATCGTCACCAGTTATAATAACGACAGGAATCTTATCTAATAAATTTTCATCTCTTAAAAAATCAAGGACATTAAAACCATTTAAACTTGGCATGTTTAAATCAAGTAAAATGGCATACAAATTGTTATTTTTGATTATGTCTATTGCTTCACTACCAGTTTTGGCTTTTAGTATGTTATATTCATCATGAATGTTCTTTTCTAAAAGATTTAGGATAATATTAGAGTCATCAGCGATTAATATTACTTTTTTTTCTTCATTACTAAAATATTTGTCTAATAGATTTGTGATTTTATTTACTGTTTCAACTAGGTTTGAATAGTTGTTTTCAATAAAACTAATATCTTGTTCTTTTCCTTTTAATTCATGAGCTAAGAAAACTTCAGCTTCATTCTTAAAGCCTAAATATTTTGCTTCACTTTTCATACTATGAGCAAGTATTGCATAATTTGCACAGTCTTGAGCATTTTTATAATATTCTAAATTACTTAGTTTTTCTTTTAAAGAATTTTTAAATTCTAATAAATTTTCATTATATGAATTTAAATCCCCCCAAAATTCTAAACTTCCTTTTACATCTACGTTATTATTAACTAATAAGTCTACCTTTTCCATACACTATTTACCTCCCAAATACTTATTAATAACTTTATTTAATAGTTTTCTATCAATTGGTTTAGATAGATAACTGTTAAATCCTACACTTAAATATTTTTCATCTGTTCCTTCAATTGCATCAGCGGTTAGGGCAATTACAGGGGTAGTGAAATCTTCATGTTCTCTTAATTTGTAAAGAGTTTCTACACCATTCATTTTAGGCATCATAATATCCATGAAGATTAAATCATAATTTTTGTCATTAACTTTTTCTAGAGCTTCAAAACCACTTATCGCAGTGTCTATTTCGAAGTTGTAAGGTTTCATTAGTGTTTCAGCAACTTTTAGATTAATTTTAGAATCATCGACAATTAGTATCTTTTTTCCGTTATAATTTGTATAGTTGATTTCGTCTTCTTCGGCTTCTTCTGTCTTTGGAACTTCCATACTAACAATTTCTTGTTCTAAGTAAACTCTAAATGTTGAACCTTCACCATATTTAGAGAAAACAGTAATTCTTCCTCCCATTAAATCGACAAGACTTTTAGTTATAGCAAGTCCTAATCCGGTTCCTTCAGTAGTTGTGTTTTTGTCTTCATCAATTCTTTCAAACTTGCCAAATATAGTTTCTAGTTTTTCTTTTTTAATACCATGACCAGTATCTTTTACAGAGATGTACATTAAACATGTTTTGGTATCTAGGCGATTAATACAGTTAACATTAAATACTATTTCACCTTTATCGGTATATTTAGCAGCATTGGTTAGAATATTTAATATGACCTGTTTTACTTTAGATACATCACCACGTAATATTCCAGGTAAATCTGGTGAGAATACCATTTTAAATTCAATAGGCTTTTCTTTAATACGTGGTAATACTAATTTTCTTAATCCATCAAATACTTCTCTAGGATTGTAGTTTTTAGGTATAATTTCAACTTTATTTGCTTCAATTTTAGAGATATCAAGAATACCATTTACAATTTCAAGCAGTTGTTTTGATGCATCAACAATATCGCCAGCATATTCTTTTGTTTCTTTTAAGTCTGTTGAATCAAGCATACATTCACTAAAGCCAACAATAGCATTTAGTGGGGTTCTTATTTCATGAGACATATTGGATAAGAAGTCAGTTTTAGCTCGATTGGCTTTTTCGGCTTGTTCTTTAGCAAAATTTAATTCTTTAATATGATTTAAATCAGGATTCTCAATCGTATGATACATGATAAAGGCAATATATATTAAAGCAGGATTTACTAAATAATTTAGAGTTGGGTACATCATTTGAACAATTAAAACGATTACGCCACCAACGATAAGCAAATAAATAGGAATATATTTTTTATTTTTCAAATTTTTATGGTCGATTATAATACACATTAACTGAGTAATAAAACCAATTCCAAATACTAAATATGTAAATACAATTGCTGGCCCTGTTGCTAAGGCAGCATTATTTATCATTTCGACATTGATTGGTAAACACATGATGATAGCAATAGAAATAAGAGTTATTATGTAAAAGAACATTTTTAATTTGTTTGTTTTTTCTTTATTATTTAAAGAAATATAAAATGTATAAAAAGTCAATATAGCAATCCAAATTAATAAGCAAACTAAATATATTTTATTGGCTATAGCAATTATTCCGGGGTTCGTATTTAGATTGGGAGCAACCAATATACCTAGAACTAAACCACTTATTGATATTGCTATGTTTGCTATTAAAAATTGAGCATAAGTTTGGTCTTCAGTTTGTTTTTGCCTTTTTTTACTAAAAAAGATAATACTAACTGCTATGATAAGTAATAAAGCATATACGTTAGGTATTAAAAATCCTTGAATGTTTTCCATGTACCACACACCTCATTTTATTATTTTTTTAATTTTCTAGTTAATTCTTGTTTTTTATAAATATTTATATTTTCTACGGTTAAATTTGTTTCTTTTACATCTACACAAATTTCACTGCCATCAAGGGGTTCTTTTGCTAAAGCGTTAAAATCAATTTTACTGTTTTTGCTTAATGGCATATTCTCTCTAATTTTAAATTTTGCTGGAATTTGTCTAGATGACATATCATGATTATCAATAATTTGTTTATAAACAATTTCTTTTACAATTTCAATTTTTTCTTCATCACTTAAATCAGATTCATTTAATACTAAATGGCATATTGGCATAATGCCTCTTCTTGCTTCATCAAAGTATGGTGTTATTCTGACATATTTAACGTGAGAATTTTTTTCAATTTCAGCCTCAATTTCATGGGGTTTAATTTTATAACCATCTACTCTGGCAAATGAACGGTCTTTTCTGTCTTTATGATATAAAATACCATTTCTATCAATTTGAACAATATCTCTTGTTCTAATATAAGAATTTCCGTCTAATTCAAAGTGAGGAATGATGATATCTCCATGAACAATTCCATTTGTTACTGCATCTGAAGATACTGCACATTCACCTTCTAGCATTTCCATTCCTTCTTCAAACTTTAGAGGAACTAATTTGTCTTCAACATTTGGGTCTACAATAGCAATTGTTGTATTTGGAAGTGGTATTCCAATTGATTCTGCTTGGTTATACTTACCTTGAGCATAAGTTCCACATCCGCAAAATTCACTCATTCCATATCCTTTTTCTACTTCAGCTTTAGAACCATGAGCTCTTAACCATTCATTTACTTTTTCTTCATCCTTGGCTGTCATGGAATCTCCACCATAAATAACAGTAGATAAGCAAGATAGGTCTACATCTTTTAAATATTTATAATTTGGTAAAGCAGCAATCCAAGCAGGAGTAGCCATAATAATGTTTGGATGATATTTTTTTAGTAAGTATCCAAATTCACTTATTTCAAATTCGGGAACATCGATATTTGTTGCCCCACTTACGAGATTTAATAAATAATTATCATATGCACCAAAAGGCGCAAAGAATGGTAAAACATGTAGTGCTTTTTCTCCAGGTTTAAAAGCTACATCTCCTTTTATTAATTGTTCTAATGTAGAAATGCCATTTTTGTTTGTTAAAATGATTGGTTTTGGTCTGGCACCACTTGTTCCTGAAGTGTGACCTATATAGGTTGCTTGTTCAGGGTCTACATTTTTAACATAATAAGTGTGAGTGCATTCTTTTACTAATTCTTCATATTTTACAACTCTTAAAGGAGAAGATTTAACGGCTTCTTCATATGCTTTGTTCTCTTTTTTCATTGCTTTTAATTTTTCAAGTATGGCTTGATAATTTTTTAATTTTTCTACAGAAGCATCAGTTATTTTGGCATTTCTTAAATCATTGTAAGCAATGACATCTTTTAGATAGGAAACTTTACCTTGTAAATTCATGGCATCACTAGCATTTAAAGTGATAATGGTACTGATTCCTAGATTTTTTAGTTCTCTTTCAATTGGTTTTAACATACCAAGATAACATTTGTCTAAGGCAATAATGTATTTTGCTTGTTCATATTTTACTAACTCTAATACTTTTTTGGCATTTGCTTTTACATCCATAGTATCTGGCCTAGGGTCTATAAAATCAGAAATAGCACCAATTTCAGTAGCACCAAGCCATATTTCACCAGAAGCTGGAATATTTGGGACTAAGTTCATAATTACTTCGCCTTTTTGCACACCAAGTTCGTTTAGTACTTTCGCTGCTATATCAGCTTTATTAAATAATTCATTAAAACTTGTTTCTTTTCCATAAAAAGAGCTTGCTATTAAATTGCCTCTTCCTTGATTTTTCATCTTTAAATATTCGGTTACATTTGTTTTGGGGTCAGGGGAAGAGATGAGCTTTTCATCATAAAATTGTAACCATGGTTTATCTAAGTGTGGATAACCCGTTTTTATTCTACTTTCGTTGTTCATTTTTGTACCTCCCTAAATTATTTTACAACCATTTTAATTATAACATAAAGTTTTTTAAAATGATATATGATATTTGCTATTATTT
>CALVQO010000051.1 GCA_944358145.1 uncultured Bacilli bacterium
ACCTAGAGCCATTATGCACTCCTCCTATTATTTAAATTACTCTTTTATTCTATCAAATATTTAAAAAGAATGCAAGACTTCAAGAATAAAAAAATGTTCAAATTATAGATATTCCATAATTTGAACATTCTTAGCTAACTTCTCTACCAAATCTTTTTGATCATATTTATTAAAAATCTCTATAAAATTACTATTATCCATCAAAAACATATCATGATAACGAGTAAATATTTCAATTAAATTAGTAACTCCCATCTCACTTAAATATTCTAAATTCTTAGCTACTAACTTCTTATGAGCTTCTATTTCTTTAATCAAAGCACTAGTTGAATTTTCTTTTACGGCTTCAATATCCGCTTTTTTAAAACCAAATCTTTCTAAAAATTTCATGCTAACCCTCTTCCTACATTCAAATCATTTTCCAAAGGAAAAGCACTTAAAACAAGATCTCTAACATTTTCCATTTCCGGCGTTACATCAATTCCTTCAAACATAACTCCTTCTACAACTTCTCTAAGAGTTAAAAAGCGATATTCTTTTCTAACAAGTGCACCAACAATATTTTTAAGAATATTTTTTACAATAACAGGTAAATATTCATTCGTTGGATTTTTTAATTCCAAATAGCTCAAGTTTTTAACAACTTCATTATAAACTTGTCTATCTTCATCATCCAATTGCACACTGTTATGATCATTTACTAATCCACTATTTTTTTCTTCCATCACTTTAACTTCTTGAGCTGTTTTAATTGCTTCTAATGGTTTATGAGCAGTATATTGAGCAAATAAATCTACATCATACAATTCTTTAACAAAGGTATTATCAGCATTCCGATAAACAAAACCATTATTTATACAAAATTGTAATCTCTCTGAAAAAGCAACATCAAATACCTCTGAAATAAAAGTATGATCTTCATTCAAATAAGGCAAATTATTATTCAAGAAAACCTTTAATCTCTCCAAAAATTCTCTTTTAAAACAAACTAATCTTAAATTGTTTTGTAAAACATCCTTAAGCCCTAAAGCATCAATTTCAAGTAAAGTCTTTTCTAACTCTGCTACTTCTCTAGCATTCATCGTAAATACTTTTAAAAACTCACCCGGAACTGAACTAATTTGATATCCATGACTAACAAATGTATCATATACCATATCTGCACTATCTTTAGTAGCAACAGATAAAGTAGCTATTCCATCAAGTGTTACATCATCAGATACCCAAACTTTTTTCTTAAATTCTGCAATTTCTCTTATAGTCATTTTTTAAACCTCCCTAATAAGCCATAAGTGGCACTTTCTTTGGATCTAATCCACTATTTTGAAGCAATATTATTGCTTTATCTAACCCTTTATAATCATATTTAGTTAAAACTGTAGGATTTAAATAAATATCTAAAGCACTTTTACCAATTCTAAGTAAACGATCCATCTTAGCTTCCAATTCTTTATCATAAAGTAAATTAATATGATCAACAAATATATCTAAGCTAAGATCATTTTCTTTAAATATATTAACATTTCTTCTAATCACTTTCTCATTGAAATGCTCTAATATTTGATCTAAATCACTAGTTGTATAATCTAAATAATCAAGTCCAATTTCATTAAATAAATCTATTAAATCTTCTCGATCAAACTTTTTTTCTTCTACTGCTGGCTCTGGCTTAACTTCTTCTACAACACTTACTGGTTCTTCTTTAATAGGGATTTCTACTGCTGGTGCTTTAGGAGAATCTACTTCTTGACTTTTAGCTTCTTGCATAACTTCACTAATTGACTTTTTCTCTGATTCTTTTATCTTTGCATCATAATCATACAAAGCATCTTCAGGGAACATAAGTATTTTAGCTGCTTCTCTTGTTTCTTCTTCAGTTAAATCAAATTGCTCTAAAAGTGAAGTAATTGAATCCCTAGTAATATTAATATTACCAGCTAAAGCAAGTTCAAAATATTCATTTAACTTTTCTTGATTAGCCACTGCTGCATCTTTACGAATACCAATTTCTTCAATAGTTGTAATTGCACTATTCATTTCCTCTTCTACTTGAACAAGTTCTTCTTTACTAGCCTTAATATCATCATTAACTCTATCAATAGTTTCAGGCAAAGAAGTATCTAATTTTTCTACTAAAGCCTCAGGATCAAAATTAATATGTAAACGATCTATTACGGTTTCATAAGCTTTCTTATCAATACCCTTTAATACTTCTATTAATTTCTTCCCTTGTTCACTTAAATTCTTACTATCAGCTTCAAGTCCAGCAATTTTCTCTTGTAAAGTACTTTTCTCTTTTGTTGTACGTTCCTTTGTTTCCAAAGCCTTCTCATGAGCGCTTTCCATTTCTTTAAAAATCACACTATCACTGCCACGTAGATTATATAACTTATCAAGAAGTCGTGTAACTTCTGGAGATAATATTTTCATAATCAACACTCCTTATTCTACAAAATATTATAACAAACCATAAACAAAATGTAAACCACTTTTTAATGACAAAACTACAACAAAATCCAGAAAGTAAACAAACTGTAAAAAATATGTAAATATTTTTTTAAAATAAACATAAAAGACCTAATCCAACAAAAAGTACATCACCAAATTCTAGCTATCATAGAAACATGTAAGCATTATCCGTAGAATAAAAGTGAGATGGAGACATAGTCCAATAATAAATAAAGATAGCATTTTGTTCCTTCTTTAGTTATTGAAAATACACTTAATGCTTTAGTATTTACATCATAAGCAATGGTCATAATACTTTGTACCTCATCACCAATTTTACAATAACTCTTCTCTTCATTTAAAGTACATCCTGAATCAGGGATAGTATCACTTTTGGTGTAATCATCTCCATTTTGAAGATATATGCCAATTAAGTTTGCATCTCCTAATTCATAATTTATTGTACCATTTACTATGGGTACATCCTGTGTTTCATGCTGTGCTTTTTGAGTAAGTAAGACTTAGTGCTCCAAGTAAAGTCATGAAACATGCTCCAATTAAGAGCTTCTTTTTCATACTTAATCTTTTTCCATTCATCATTTTCTTTCCTCTCATGACTTAGACTATACTACATTTTTTAAGTCATTTCATTAGCTTCGACAAAACTTGTCAAAACTTATTTAATAGTTAAAATACAACTATATTACCAATAACATTTAGAATTATTCAATATTTTTATTACTATTTTTGTATTGTTTTACTGGATTAAAAATAAGTAATTTTTCATACCCATTTCTATCCCCAAAAGATTAGAACTATTAAACAAAAATTCTTCTTAACAAAAAGCTTTCCACAACAAACTTAACTTTTAAATAAACTTAACCACTTAATTTTGAATTTTTATATTAAAATAACCATTTTCTAAAAGAAGAATATAATACATTGGAATATATAAAGGAGGAATATATTTTGAAAAAGAAAATAATTACCATTTTAATTGCGATCATTTTAATCATTGTAATAATAATTACTTCAATTAAATTAACTCATAAAGAAGAAGAAAATAATGAGTTAATAACCATAAGGCTTGCTGATACTACCCTCACATCAAGGACATATATGAACTAATACGAATAGTATATAATAAAGTAGGAAATAATGAAGTATACAATCTTGGAAAAACTACAAGTTTTAATATAACCCCTTTAAATGAAAAGCAGTCCTTTGGAATGCAACTACAATATTATAGAAGAATACAAAATATTCGAGTTAAAGATATGGCTAAAGCTTTAAATATAGGATACAACACAATTTGGCGTATTGAAGAAAAAAGCGATGAAAACTATAACTTAAATCACAAAAGTGTTGAAATAATTAATAAAATAATTGATTATTTAAACATAAGAAATAAAGTAGATTTTTCTAAATACGAATATATAGACTTTATATTAAACAAACAAGTTTCAATATTAATAGAATTAAGAAAGCTTTATAAAAGGAAAGAATTAGCCAATATTTTAGATGTTACACCTTTAACAATTACTAGATGGATTGATGGAAAAATAGTTATTTCTAAAGAAAACTACTTTAAAATTAAAAAAATGCTTGAAATTAAATGACTGCATTATTAGGCATATCACTTAAAATTTCAAGCACTTTGTTAATTATTTCTTCTTTTGCTATATCCGATATTTTTAAATTATCTATGCTCTTTATCATCAACTTTGCTTTGAACATTGCCAAATTATCTTGAAACATTTTTTTCCCTTCATCTGTTTCTGGATAATTAACAAAAATTTTCAAAAGATGCCCTCCTTATTGTACTATATAATTTTATGCAAGGCGAAGAAAAATATTTGTTCTTTAGATTTATTAAAATTCCCCCATATTACTACTCTTAATTTTGATTTTTAAAATAATCATCCCACAATTTCATTTCATAAAATCTACGATGATATAAAATGTATTCTTTTTTGGATTTATCAGGGGATATAGTAATATACCTATGTCCCCAAAGTTTTATCCATTTCCATTTTAATTTTGAAAGTTTCATACACTAACACAACTCTTTTCACCACCAGATAATTCTAAATCTCGATTATAAAATTTCTCAAAATTATTTATTATTCTTTTAGAATAATTTACAATAGTATTAAATGAATCATCAATTTCTTTAAAATCTTTATTTTTACTCCACGAATATAAATAATTCAAAGAATAATTATTTGTATTTAGCCCAAAATATTTAGCTACTGAATAAGCAATAGATTCTGCCTCTGTCTCATATTGATTACGATGTTCTTTGTAATCACGGTTATTATTTTCTAAATGCTTATGAGCAAGAGAATGAGCATATTCATGGATTAATACTTTTAATTGCATTAGTGATCCTAATCCTTTGCGGACTACTATTTCTTTATTTTCAAAATCACAATATCCTTTTGCTGTTGATTCTATTTCTTTATATTTTACTTTGAATCCATCATTATAAATAGTTTTAATAAACATATCCATTATCTCATCAGCTTTATTATTATTAAGAACGGGATTTAATTCTTGATTAATTATTTCCATTGGCATATTGGTATCTTTAACATCAAAAACATTGCCCAAACTAAATCCTGATAATTTTTGCTTATAAAAAGATATAGAGTTATCATTTTTATCTCCATATCTTTTTTTCTCTTCATCATTTAGCAAATAATATGGTTTTATTTCATATTTTTCATCATCTATATTTATTTTGACTAAATTGTAAAAATTAGGAATAAATATTTTAATTCCTTTTGCACCTTTATTAATTTTATAACCCATTTTTGAAAAAGTTTTAAAAGAAGATACATATTCAGCATCAGGATTTTGTAACCATATCAGAATTTGATTATTAAATGAATAATTATTAAACTTCATAATATTATCTAAAAATTTTTTTATATCAGTTTCACTTTGAAATTTATCAAATGCTTCTTTTTTTAGATTAAGCAAAATATCTTTTAATTCATTTTCTATATTTTCTTTTTCTTTTGTATCTTTTGATTTTCTAAACTTAAAACCTAACTCATTTATTTGTTTTAATTTTTCATCTATTATAATTATCCCTCCTAAATTTCAATGTCTTCATCAAAAACATCAATTTCTTCAAAACTAGTTCCATATTGGTCAGTCGGCTCAATATATTCACACATAATAGAAAGTGCCTCTTCATAACTATGTGAATTGGTTACTCTATTTACCATTTCTTTCGCTTGGTCATGATAACCTGCTCGTTTTAAAGTTTGGGAACATATTCCAATTAAATTAAATACATTCCCATCAGCTCCAACTATTGGTGCTTTTGGTTTTTTATTAATTTCTTTGATATCCTTTAAATAATTATCAATATAGTCCGATAACCACATTGCACCAAAAACATTTCTAAGTTTTAATCTAAAAATAGCAAGTTTCCCTATATCTATATTTCCATTATTAATAGCAAATGCTAAATTAATTAAATTATCATTTTCAAAACTATACACTTCATCAAAAGAAAAAGAATCGTTTACGATTCCCTCATCCTTCAACATGTTTGTAAATTCTTTAACCCAATTATTAAGGTCGCCACCACAACCCTGTAAAATCAAAAATTCATAGTTATGGTTTTTTAGTTCTTTAACTTCATTACATGAAATATTTTTAATATTTATAATTAATTCCTCCTATATTCCAATTCCGACTTCAATATCGTAATCTATTTCTTTTTCTATAAAGTTTCTCAATTTATTTTGCATACCTAACATTAAAGTAGTACTACTTGTTAAGTCTGGCTCCCATTCTTCAAAAGCAATATTTTCAAATTCATCTTTATATTGATTATCATATTTTGAATATCTTAACCCCATTTTTCCTTCAAGAATAATCAAATCACAAAAATATAGTTTATTAATATCTTCAAAAGTTGCAAGATCATAATAATCTTCATAATCAAGATCTTTAGCATCAGTTTGTATATGCTGTAAGTCTGCAAGACATTTATGCATTTGAAATTTAGAGTTATATTCTTCTAAAAAATTTTTATGAAATTGTTTTTTAATTATATTATAGGTATGATTAACAGCTTTATCGTATTCATCACATTTAAAATATTTAGCAGATTTCCATGCGATATCATTAAACATATCATTTATATCAGAACATGATCTATCAGCAGTAATAACCATTATGTCATCACTATTCCGACATTCGCAAGCCCATATTAATAATTCATTTTCAGTAGCAGGTTCAATAATAGTAAGCATTAATCCTTGTTCCCTGCAATTATTAAATGTTTTATAATATCCTTCTAAATTATCTGATACATTTTTAAGTTTTTCTTCTAATTTATTAAAAAAAGTTTGGCTAACTTCCAAACTTCTAGTTTTGGTAATATTAATATTTATCCTCCTAAATTTTTATATTAGAAATATCAATTTTATACTCATTTTTTAATATTTCTAAAGTTTCATCGTAAACGTAATTTCTAATATCTGTGCCTCCAATAAATATGTCAACTAAATTGTTTAAACTTTCATCACTAAAATTATTACATAAAAGTTCTGCACATCTTTTGGAAGCTTTTTTAATTATTTCATTTTCTCTTAAAGTAATATTTTGATTATCTAACATTTTTTTAACAAATTCTATATTGTTAAATTGATTTTTAACCATCTCTATTGCTTTATTTAAATCTTCAGTATCAACTTTTATTGTTTTTTTAAAATTAATATCAATATATTTTGTTATTTTTTTCTCCTTTATAAATTAATTTTTTTGCTATTTTCCATATTCATAGAAATAAAATTATCTAATTCTTTATACATATAAGTATAAAGTGTTGCTATGTTTTTAAAATATAAACCATTTATGCTCATTTTCTTAAACTTTGATAAACCATCACGAGAAACGCAATGTAATGCTATTATATTATCATATTTAGTTAAATAACAACTGCCATCACCATTGTTGATAAATGCAAAACTTCCTTCCCAATTTTTGCTTTTTAGCTTTTGCTTAATATTAATGAATTCATCAGTAATATAAAATTCACAATCATTATTTATAGTGTATCTAATTGTACTATTTTCTAATCCAAGCACAAAATCATAATTTTCAATAAATTTTTCATAAGACATCTCTTTATCATCCGATCCATCTCCTTTACCTTCATATACTTTAATTGTTTCACAATCTAAATAAAATGATGCCATACCTTCCATTTTGTTTTTTTTGTTAATCGAATATAACATTAATCTACTGTCTTTGCCATCATGATCCATTAAATTTTTAATTTGGACTAACTCGTGCATTTTATTATTTTTCATCGCAGACCTCCTTAAAAAGTATAATAACTTGATATAGTATATTATCTATGTCTCTATTGTTATTTTGAGGAATATTGATAAATTTTAAATGATAATTCATCAATTCCTCCAATTTGCATTTTATTTCTTTGTTTACACCTAATCCTGCCATTTGCTGATAATAATTTTTAAAAATAAAATAATGCTCTAAATCAGAATATTTAACAGGAAAAATTTTTATATTTTCAATAATAGCTTCATTTTTAATTTTAGATGTTATAATTTTATTATTATAAATACTAATTTTAATTGCCTCACTACAATGTTCATTGAAAATAATAATACTTTCTTTTGTTTCTAAACATAATATTTTTTCTTTCATATATCCTCACTTTCAGGTTGAATGTTAACTCTGAAAGTATTATTAGTCAACTTATTCTAAATCTATTTTTTTTTCTTGACTAGCTTTTATTTTTCTAAATTCATCCAAATTAAAACATTTTATTTCAGTATTTTTTACTTCAATAGGTAAAGATATTTTTTTAAATTTTATAGGATA
>CALVQO010000052.1 GCA_944358145.1 uncultured Bacilli bacterium
ATAAAAAAACTCCCTTCTAATTTGTCAAAGAGAGAAAATAATACTTTATTTTTTAGTAAATTTGTGTATAATATTAAGTGTGTTGAGATTATTTAAACTCTTTGAGCGGAATTTATAATAACTCAACACTTTTTGTTTTGCAACATTATTTTAACAAAACTAAAGACTTTTCGTTAGAAATTTGGTACAATAAATTTAGAAATGAGGAATTTTATGGATCCAATTATGTTTAGTCTTTTTGGAATAGATATTCACTGGTATTCTGTTTTAATATTAGTCGGAATTATTATTGGAATAATTTTATTAGAACGAGAAGCTAAAAAATTTAAATATCCTAAAGACTTAATTTTTAATATTTGTTTTTGGGCAATTATTATGGGAATTATTGGTGCAAGATTATATTATGTAATATTCAATTTTTCCTATTATAAAAACAATTTATTAGAAATATTTGCAATATGGAATGGAGGACTTGCCATTCATGGTGGCATCATAGCAGGAGCACTAACTGTGATTTTCTTTGCTAAAAAATACCACTTAAATTTCTTAAAATTACTAGATATGGCAATACCAAGTCTAATCCTTGCGCAAGCTATAGGAAGATGGGGTAATTTCTTTAATGGAGAAGCTCACGGAATAGCAACAACTTATGCTGAATTAAAAAATTTATTAGTACCAGAATTTATTATTAATGGTATGAATATCGGAGGTATTTATTATTTACCAACATTCTATTTTGAATCTTTATGGTGTTTACTTGGATTTATTATTCTTTTAATTATTAGAAGAATGAAATATATTAAAATAGGAGCCACAACTTGCATATATTTAATGTGGTATAGCCTAGGACGTTTCTTTATTGAAGCATGGCGTACCGATTCACTCATGTTAGGTGGATTTAAAGTAGCTCAAATAATATCAATTATTTTATTTATTGTTGGTTTAGGATATTTAATTTATTTAAGTCGTAAAGGAAAATATGAAAATTTATATAATGATATTAATGCAAAAAGAATAGTAAAAAAGGATGGTAAAAAAAATGTATGATTTAATAATTATTGGTATGGGTATTTCTGGAGTTAGTGCAAGTATATATGCTAAAAGAGCTGGAATGAATGTCTTACTTTTAGAAGGAAGTGCACCTGGAGGAACTATTAATACCATTAGTGAAATCGAAAATTATCCAGGAATAAGTAGCATATCTGGTCCAGATTTAGCTTATAACCTCTTTGATGAAGTAAACAAGTTAAAAATTGAATACAAATTAGAAAGAGTAACAGATGTTATTTTAGAAGAAGATAGTAAAAAAGTTAAAACAACGAGCAATGTTTATGAGGCTAAAAATTTATTAATAGCAAGTGGACGCCGACCTAAAATGTTAGGATTAAAAAATGAAGAAAAGTTCTTAGGAAGAGGAATTAGTACTTGTGCTCTATGTGATGGAGCATTATATAAAAATAGTGATGTAGCAGTTATTGGTGGAGGCTCTTCAGCCTTAAGTGAAGCGCTATACTTAGCAAATATTGTGAATAAAGTTTATCTTATCCACAGAAAGTATGAATTTAGAGGCGAAGATACTTTAATAAAAGAAGTAGAAAAAAAAGAAAATATTGAATTAATCTTAAATAATGAAGTAAAAGAGTTAATGATAGAAGAAGATACTTTAAAAGGAATTAAATTAAAAGATAACCAAGAACTAAATGTAAAAGGAATATTTATTTATGTAGGATTTATTCCTAATACTAACTTTTTAGAAAATACAGATATTAAAATGGAAGATGGTTATATTTTAGTAGATGAACATCACGAAACAAATATAAAAGGAGTATATGCCAGTGGTGACGTAATCAAAAAAGAAATCTATCAAATTATTAATGCTGCAAGTGAAGGAGCAGAAGCAGTAGTTTATATGTCCAAGTAATTTTTTCTATTCAAACGCTTTAATTTGTGCTATACTTAAAATACAATTAGAGGTGTAGAAATGAAGAAAAAATTAAAAAAGAAAAATTTAATTATATTAATAATAATTGGAATTATATTAATCGCAGGAATAGTAACAACTGTTATTTTATTAACCAAAGATAGTCCTGCTAAAGAAAGTAACAATAATAAAGAAGAAACAAAAAAGAAAAATGAACCAACCGTTCAAGTAGTAGATTTAAATAGTTCATCAAGACCATATGCAGTAATGATTAATAATATTGGTGCTGCAAGACCATATCATACAGGCTTGCAGGATGCTTATTTAGTATACGAAATTGTAGTAGAAGGTGGAATTACCAGATACCTAGCCTTATTTAAAGATAAAACCAATGAAGTAGTAGGAAATGTTCGTAGTGCTAGACATTATTATATTGATTATGTATTAGAAAATGATGCTTACTATGTTCATTGGGGATGGTCTCCTCAAGCCCAAAGTGATATATCCAGTTTAGATATTGATAATTTAAACGGTTTAACTTATGGTTCTCCTTACTTCTTCAGACAAAGTATCAGTGGGGTAAGTACAGAACATCGAGCATTTACCAATTTAAGTGAATTAGCTAACCTAGTAGATCGCTTAGGCTATAGAAAAGAAACAAATAAAGACCTATTATTAAATTATAGTGCTACATCAATTACTTTACCAGAAACTGCAACAGATGCAACTAACATTGATATTAAATATTCAGGAAGTTCTACAACCAATTATGTATATGATAGTGAATCTAAAGTATATAAACAATATGTTAATGATAAAGAACATACGGATTATGCAACCAAAGAACAATACACAGTAAAAAATATTATTGCCTATGAAGTAGGAAACACTACTATAGCGGGTGATAATAAAGGACGTCAAGATTTAGATAATATTGGTAGTGGAGAAGGATATTTTATCACAGAAGGAAAAGTTATACCAATTACATGGGAAAAAACATCTAGATCAGCTCAAACCATTTATCGTTATGAAAATGGTGAAGAAATAACAGTAAACGATGGTAATACATGGATACATATTGTTCCAACAAGTGGAAGCATAAGTATTTCCTAAATAGTATTCGCATAAAATGGAAATGAGGAGGTTCTAATGGATACATTAATTGATTTTTTATTAAACAATTATATATGGTTTCTAGTAATATCTTTAATATTAATTTTTGCTTTAATTGGATATTTAGTTGATGCAACAACCAATAAAGATAAACAAAAAAAGAAAGTAACTCCCGTTGTTCCGATAAAAGAAGAGAAAAAAATAGAAGTTCATCCTTCAGTAGCAATATATACTAATGATGAATTTGATGATCCTCTAATAAAAGATAAAAATGCTTAAAAGCATTTTTTTAAATTAAGGTAAAATTTTGAATACAACTTTTTAAATAAAACAAAATATTTTCTAATTCATTATACCATTCTTCTAAACACGTTAAATAATAAGAATCTTGAATAATATATTTAGTATCATAAACATATTCTCTAAAATCTTCCATCCAAGATATAATTAAAGCAAGTTCATACTCATCATCTTCATCTAAAGTAAATGTTGGTTGATACAAGAAAAAACGAAAATCTATTTGTAATAACATAGAATCATACCATATTTTATATTGAGGATTAGTTAAAACTTTTAATATTTTCGTATAGAAAAAAATTAAAGATGGATTTTCCAAACATTTCTTTTGGTAAGCATAACAAATACTAACCAAAGAAGAACGATAATTAATATTAAAAATAGTATAAAAATCCTTCATAACCTACTCCATAACTAATAATATTATAACGAAACATTTTTTCTATGTAAATAGCCTTTTTCTTTATTTACTTTTTAAACAAGTTTAGATATAATATTACACGGAGGTAATAAATATGGAATTAAAAGGTTCAAGAACAGAAGCTAACTTAATGGCTGCCTTTGCTGGTGAATCACAAGCAAGAAATAAATATACTTATTATGCTTCACAAGCAAAGAAAGATGGATACGAACAAATCGCAGCTATTTTTGAAGAAACTGCTAACAATGAAAAAGAACATGCAAAAATGTGGTTTAAAGAATTACATGGAGGTAAAATTCCTGATACATTAAGTAATCTTAAAGATGCTGCTGAAGGTGAAAATTATGAATGGACAGAAATGTACAAAGAATTTGCTGAAGTAGCAAGAGAAGAAGGATTTGACCGTATTGCAAACCTATTTGAAGGTGTAGCAGCTATAGAAAAACACCATGAAGAAAGATACTTAAAATTAGTTGGTAATATTGATGATCATTTAGTATTTGCTCGTGGTGAAGAAGTAGTATGGATTTGTCGTAACTGTGGACACATCTATGTTGGTGCTGAAGCTCCAAAAGTATGTCCAGTATGTGCACATCCACAAAGTTTTATGGAACTTAAAGCAGAGAACTATTAATAAATGGTTCTCTTTTTTTGCATTTATCTTAAAAGGATGGTAAAATAAATAAAGAGGGAAGCTTTATGAATGAAAATATTTTAGCTTTAGCTTTAGCATCATTACCAAACGCTTTATTAACAGATACTTTCTTTCAAAACTTATGTAACAATATACCATTAGAATTTAAAATATGTGGTAAAATCAAAATAAGAAAATCAACATATTTAACCTATAAAAATATAGAACCAATTTTATCTAATTATTTTGAACCCTTACAAAATAAAGAAGATCTTTTAAAATTAGTATTTTCCTACCCCAATTTTCTTTTAACCATAAATATTACCAATAAAAACGATTCATACAAACTAGAACTAAAAATATTAGATGGAACTAACATTAAAATATTAACTTTTGAAAAACAAACAAATTATTCTAAGATAAAAATAATATCTAAAAAAATAAATAAAGGAAAAATAACTTCGTATAAAAATGAAATACATTATTATGATCCAAATTATCAAGAACTTACTAACGACGATTCTTTAAATGAAATTCTAAAAGATTTTAGTAATTTATTTTATATACCAAATGAACTAGCTTTATTTTTCTACCAAAATTTTAATAAATATCAAGAAGAATTAAATAAGAGTAGAATTAAAAGTGAAATAGAATTAGACAATTTAACAAGGCCAATAAATGAAGAATATGCTTTTATGGAACCAATGACTTTAGAAAGAATAAAATTAGCGATAATAAATAGTGGAATTAACATAGATAAAAGATTATGGCATAGATTAGAAGAAAATATTCCAAGAAAACAATTAATCGTCATTTCCAAAAACTTATTTGAAAGCATCATCAAATACATGATGGGATTTACTTTAGGAGTAATATCAACAACAGGAATAATTCTGTCTAAAGAAATTAATTATTATAATTGTTATCATGTTTATATTGAGGGAGAAAACACAAAAATCATAAAAGAGCAAATAGATGAGAATAAAGCTAGAGAATTATTTTATTTAAGTGATAAAAATCAAGATAAAGAAGAATTAAAAGACTTTTTTAATATATCCAAAACACGATAAATAAAATATTGTTAAATAAATGTAAAATTTGTATTTTTACAAATATAGTTGATTTGAAAGAAAGATACGATCATTTTCACTAACGAATAGGATCAATTTCCTATACGAAAGGCTATAAATTCAACAGTTGAACTTTTTCTTTCTATTAGATATAGTACAGGAAGAAAGGAGAAAGAATGAAACAAACATTAATTAGTTTAACTGAAGATTCACATTTAAAAGAATTACTTTATCAAAAAAGTAATCGCAAGCAACTAAAATATTTTCTAGAAACATTTTTAGAATTAACAATTTCTACTAAAATGGAAATGTTTTACAAGGAAGAATTTAATCACGTAAAAATTACAGAAGAGGGGATAATTAGTGATTTAGTAATTAAATCTGAAGATAATTTAATAAAAATTAAAACATATCATACCAAAACTAACGACTTTATTATTCACTTTTTAATTGGTAAATCTAATGATGAATATGGTAAACTTTTAGAATTAAGATTTACAGCTAATATTAAAGAAGAAAAAGAAATAGTAACAACCTATTCATTTGCTAATAAAAAAGAACCAGAAAAAACTTTATTCAAAGATCTTATCCAAATTAAAGTAATAGACTTAAATCGCCTAAATGAATTAGAAAACAGTAATAGCTTTAATCGCTGGATAAAGTTTATAGGTGCTAAAAATAGGAAAGAATTACAAGTAATAATTAAAGAAGATAAACTACTAAAAGAACTCTATCAAAAATTATAAACAAAAACCCACTATTATTAATTTAAATATTTTGGCTCATCAATTTTACCTAAGAGATAATCAGCACTAACATGATAAGTTTTACATATTTGATAAAGAAAAGGGGTAGCAATTAAATTTTTCCCTTTCTCATAATTAGCTATAACTGGTTGAACCGTATTTAAAATATGTGCTAACTTAACCTGTGATAACTTATTTTCTTTCCTAATTTCTTTTAATCTTAAACCAGCAACACATTTATTGAAATCTTCATTAAAATTAGTATAATTTTTTGTATTAGTAAATTCTAAAATATAATCAAGAGAAACATTAAAAAAATCACTTAATTTAATGAGATGCTTTAATGGCATTATTACATATTCTCTTTCATATTGACCATAGACATATTCATGGATATTTAATAAAGAACTTAAACTAGCCTGTGTAATTCCTTGCTCATTTCTTAAATGTTTTAATCGATTCATATACATATAATTTTCACCAAATTAATTCTCTCATAATAAACTTTTCAAAAACTAAAACCAATAAAATAGCTATATTTTTCTTGACTTTTAATATACCCAAATATATAATTAATATGTAAGCTAGGAAACTCATCATAGCTTTCGTTAAGGAGAGTAGTTATGGAATTTGAGGTATTAAAAAGAGGGCATATTAAAAGGAATATTATTATAGGAGTTATAGCAGTACTACTGATTAGTGCAGTAATACTTAATTTTACAAGAGCAAAATACAGAACAACAGCAGATATACCTATAGCGAGTGGAACCATTAATTATAGCTTGGCAGATTTAAATATTGTTGGTATATATTGATGGAGAAGAAGCAACAGAATTAGATAGTTCTAAAAACTATACATTAGATACAGAACAAAGTACATGTACATATAAAGATGGAAGTATAATTGATAATTTAAGTTTAAGCTATGATAGTGAAACAGGAGAATTACAAATTAGTCCATTTACAACCAAAGGTACAAAATGTACATTATATTTTAATGAAGGAATACTATTAAAAGATGCTATACTTGCTAATGCAAAAAGAGGAGAAGGAACACCAAACTTTAGTAATACTAGTTGTACCAATGCAAATGACGGAAGTAACTGTGAAGAACAAACAGTAGGCTTATATGAAGAGCAAACGAGTCTTGGAACAACGTATTACTTTAGAGGAGATGTTGAAGATAACTATCTAATATTTGCAGATAAATATTGGAGAATCATCCGAGTTAATGAGGATGGATCAGTAAGAATTATTTATAATGGCGAGAAATCAGAAGTAGATGCACTAGGGAGAGAAACGGTACTCGCTAATGGCTATTACAGTGGTGATTTTACTCAAATTGAATCAAGTACCTTTAATAATTTATCTGATAAAAGTTATTATGTTGGGTTTACATATACTATTAATAATCAACGACCAAGTAATCCAAATACAGGCGAATCAAGTACAATAAAAGAAATACTAGATAGTTGGTATATTTCTAGCCTACAACAATATGATAGTAAAATAGTAAGCGCGCCAGGATTTTGTAATGATCGAAATACAAGGTCCGGAGATAATTGGGTAACAAGTGAAACAGATTTTTATTATGCAGCATATGAAAGGACAAATGGTAACCCTACTTTTGAATGTAGTAATAGTAATGATTTATATATAACGAAAATTGGTTTAATTAGCGCTGATGAAGTAATATAT